>JBQGEI010000203.1:0-11841 GCA_052039535.1 Pseudoxanthomonas sp. | reverse complement strand
CTCGGCCACGGGTGTGCGCTGCCGGTGGCCGAGGCCGAGGACAAGGCCCGGCTGCTTCCCGGCACGGTGTGGATCGCGCCACCGGACTACCATCTGCTGGTGGAGGACCGCACCACGCTGGCGCTGTCGCTCGACGAGCCGGTGATGTTCTCGCGTCCGGCGATCGATCCGCTGTTCGAGAGTGCGGCCAGCGTGTTCGGCGAGCGCCTGCTGGCGCTGCTGCTCACCGGCGCCTCCAGCGACGGCAGCGAGGGCGTGGCGGCGGTCCGTGCCGCCGGCGGTGAAGCCTGGATCCAGTCGCCGGAGGACGCGGTTTCCTCGACCATGCCAGCCTCGGCCCTGGCGCGCGCCGGGGCCGACCGGGTCCTGACCCTGGACCAGATATGTGAACGACTGCGGGGATCCCAGCAATGAATGTCATCCTTTCCTCCCCCGCGCCAACCACGCCACAGCCCGACCGGGTCAACGTGCTGGTCGTGGACGACGTGGCCGAGAACCTGGTCGCGATGCGTGCGCTGCTGCAACGCGACGGCGTGGAGGTGCTGTGCGCGTCCTCCGGCGCCGAGGCGCTGGAGCTGCTGCTGTCGCACGAGGTCGCGGTGGCGCTGCTGGACGTGCACATGCCGGAGATGGACGGCTTCTCGCTGGCCGAGCTGATGCGCGGCGCCTCGCGCAGCCGCGAGGTGCCGATCATCTTCCTCACCGCCTCGCCCAGTGATCCGCGGCGCGCGTTCAAGGGGTACGAGGCCGGCGCGGTGGACTTCCTGCACAAGCCCGTCGAACCGCAGGTGATCCTCGGCAAGGTCAAGGTGTTCGTGGAGCTGTTCCAGCAGCGCCGCCTGCTCAAGGAGCGGGCCGATACCCTGGAGCGCGCGCTGCAGCTCAACGAGACGATGATGGCGGTGCTGACCCACGACCTGCGCACGCCGCTGTCGGCCATGCTGCTGTGCGCCGAGAAGCTGTCGATGCACCTGCCCGACGACGAGCGGGTGCGACGCACCCTGGCCCACCTGGAGGCCAGCGGCTGGCGCATGTCGCGCATGGTGGAACAGTTGCTGGACTTCTCGCGCATCCGCAGTGGCGGCCTGCACCTGCAACCGCGCCTGCTGCAGCTGGACGAGCTGCTGGCCGGCACGGTCGGCGAGATCCGCCGGGCCAATCCCGGCGCACTCATCGCGCTGGACGTCCCCGGCCCGCTGCCGCTTACGGCCGATCCCGACCGCCTGGCACAGGTGGTCAGCAACCTGGTGGGCAACGCCGTGGTGCACGGCAACGGCGGCACGGTGGACGTGGTCGCCGCGCCGGCCGATGCCGGCGGCGTGGTGCTGCGGGTGTCCAACCCCGGGCGGATCGACGAGGCGGTGCTGCCGCGCCTGTTCGAGCCGTTCAAGGGCTCGTTCCGGACCAGCCAGGGCCTGGGCCTGGGCCTGTTCATCGCCGACCAGTTCGTCCAGGCCCATGGCGGCAGCCTGGAGGCGATCAACGAGGACGACCAGGTCCACTTCAAGGCCTGGCTGCCGGACAACGCCGGCCGCGCCGCCTGAACGGCCGCGCGGCGCGGCCGGTGCGCTACAGCAGCGGGACCTGCATCGGCTCGATCACGCCTTCGCCGCGCATGACCTTCTTGAACTCCGGGCGGCTGACGGACACGTAACGCTCGTTGCCGCCGATTTCCACCTGCGGACCGTCGTGCACCGCGCGCCCCTGGGCGTCGACGCGCACGTTCATGGTCGCCTTCTTGCCGCTGTGGCAGATGGTCTTGATCTCCTGCAACTCGTCGGCCCATGCCAGCAGGTACTGGCTGCCCTCGAACAGTTCGCCGCGGAAGTCGGTGCGCAGCCCGTAGCACAGCACGGGGATGCGCAGCCGGTCCACGACCTCGCTCAACTGCCACACCTGGCTGCGGTCGAGGAACTGGGCCTCGTCCACCAGCACGCACCCCAGCGGCCCGTGCGCGGCGATGTCGCGCTCCACCAGCCACTCCAGGTCGGTGTCGCGCTCGAACGGCACGCCTTCGGCCCGCAACCCGATGCGCGAGGCGATCACGCCACCGCGCCCGGCCCGGTCGTCCAGCCGCGGCGCCAGGATCAGCGTGCGCATGCCGCGCTCGCGGTAGTTGTGCGCGGACTGCAGCAAGGTGGTGGTCTTTCCGGCGTTCATCGCCGAGTAGTAGAAGTAGAGCTTGGCCATGGCGCGGATTCTACGGCCCGGGCGCCGGGCGGACACCGCGCCGGCGGCACTGCGGGGCGACGGGCGACCGGTTCTCCGCTCCGGGTCGCACCTCGATGCGCTCCACGGTGGGGCGCGGCGGTGGGCAGGCCCGGCCCGTTCGCGAGCGTCGCCTGGCCCGGCCGGCGACGCCGGCGGGAATCGCGCGGCGTCTCCGTCTCCGGCGGTGATCGCAGGCCACAGTGACGTTTCCGGCCGGTCCGGCGGTGCAGCCGCGGGCGACCGCGACTGTGGCGGCCGGATGACCGCTGGCCGGTGTGGCGGGCCCGGCTGGCGCCTGGCGCCGGCACCCGCCAGCCGCCAGGTGACATCCGGCGCCAGCCCACCGGACCGGGCGGCGTCCCTAGCGCCCGGCCGGGACCTGTTCCACGTCGCCGACATCCACCTTCTCGCGCGGCGGCGCCTGCCACACCTGGTCCTGCCAGGCCCAGTAATGGCTGGGTTCCCAGTAGTCGGGGCGATAGTAGTCCGAGGCGCGCAGGACCTTCCCGGTGCCGGCCGCCGGCCCTGTCATCGGCACGATCCGGACGAAGCCCACCGAGCCGACCCGGCTGCCAGTGACCTTGCGGCCCTCGCGGCGCAGGATCTTCTCCAGCCGGGGCTTGGCCGCCGCATCGCCGAACTCGGCCAGCAGGGCCTGGCCGCGCTCGATCGCCGCCGTCTGCTCGGCACTGGTCAGCTCGCGCCAGTAGCGCTCGCGAAGGATGGTGAAGTTGGCATACAGGCGCTCGGCCGCCAGATCCATCCAGGCGTAGCCGATGGGGCGGTCCGCCGGTACGCCCAGTCCCTTCCAGTACATCTCGGCCAGCATCGCCATCGAGGCCTTGTCGGCATAGGTCGCCGCCCGGCGGAAGTGACCGTGGGCCTCGTCGTAGCGCTTGTTGTGGAAGGCGTGCAGGCCCTCGCGGCGCCAGCGGATGTCCGGGTGGGCGGCCAGGAAGCCCTCGGTCAGCAGCTCAGGCGCGATGTCCGGCTCGCCGACGAAGTTGCCGAAGGTCGGGCGCTCGACCGGGCCCTGCCATTCCATCAGGTGTGCCGGGGCGGCCTCGCGCGCCGGTTCGGCGCCCGCCGGCACCCACGCGGCCGCCAGCAGCAGGGGGAGGATCACGCGCAGGCCGGCCCGCCGGCCGGTGTCGCAACACTGGTTCATCGGTCTGCTCCATGCGGGATTCGCAGGCCGTCCCGGCCCGCGGACCGGGCCATCCGGTCACCCTGACCATAGCAAAGGGCCGGCTTCGCCACAGCGGGTAGAATGCCCCGCCCGCCTGTCAGATTTTGCCGTGCTCAACCCTCCCCAACGCGCCGCCGTCCTGCATGACCAGGGTCCGCTGCTGGTGCTGGCAGGCGCCGGCAGCGGCAAGACGCGGGTCATCGTGGAGAAGATCGCGCACCTGATCGCCACCGGGCGCTACCCGGCCCGGCGCATCGCCGCGATCACCTTCACCAACAAGTCGGCCAAGGAGATGCGCGAGCGCGTGGCCAGGCGCATCCGCGGCGAGGCGGCCGAAGGGGTGACGATCTGCACTTTCCACGCCCTGGGCCTGAAGTTCCTGCAGATCGAGCACGAGGCGGCGGGCCTCAAGCGTGGCTTCTCGATCTTCGATGCCGACGACGCCGCCGCCCAGGTCAAGGACCTGATGCCCGGGGCCAAACCCGATGCGATCGACGACGCCAGGAACCTGATCTCGCGCGCCAAGAACGCCGGCCTGTCGCCAGAGCAGGCCACTGCCCTGGCCCGCTCGACCCGGGAACTGGAGGCCGCCCGGCTGTACGCCCGCTACCAGGCGCGGCTGTCGACCTTCAACGCGGTGGACTTCGACGACCTCATCCGGCTGCCGCTGCAGATCCTGGAGGAGAACGCGGAAGTGGTCGCGGCCTGGCGCGAGCGCATCGGCTACCTGCTTGTGGACGAGTGCCAGGACACCAACGACGCCCAGTACCGCCTGCTGCGCGCCATCGCCGGGCCGGCCGGCAACTTCACCTGCGTGGGCGACGACGACCAGAGCATCTACGCCTGGCGCGGCGCCAACCCGGAGAACCTGGACCAGATGTCCCGGGACTACCCCAACCTGCAGGTGATCAAGCTGGAGCAGAACTACCGCTGCTCCAACCGCGTGCTGCGCGCGGCCAACGCGCTGATCGCGCGCAACCCCCACAAGCACCTCAAGACCCTGTGGTCGGACCAGGCCGACGGCGAACGCATCCGGGTGTGGGAATGCCGCGACAACGAACACGAAGCGGAGAAGGTCGCCGGCGAGATCGCGTTCCTGCACGAGGCCCGGCAGGTGCCGTGGAGCGACTTCTGCATCCTGTTCCGCGGCAACTTCCAGTCGCGGCCGCTGGAGAAGGCGCTGCAGCTGTTGCGGGTGCCCTACCACCTCACCGGCGGCACCGCCTTCCTGGAGCGCCAGGAGGTCAAGGACGCGCTGTCCTGGCTGCGGGTGATCGCCAATCCGGACGATGACGCGGCCTTCCTGCGCGCGGTGCAGTCGCCGAAGCGGGAAGTCGGCGCGACCTCGCTGGCACGGCTGGCCGAACTGGCCGCCAGCCGCGGCATGCCGTTGTCGCGCGCCGCACAGTCCATGGGCGCGCTGCAACAGCTGCCGCCGCGCGCGGCCAATGGCCTCGGTGGATTCAACGATGCCATCGCCGACCTGCGCGAGCAGGCGGGCCGCCTCAGCGCATCCGACCTGGTACGCCGGCTCGCCGAGAAGTCCGGCCTGCTCACGGAGCTGCGCGCGCAGTGCAAGGACGAGGCGTCGTTCCAGCGCCGCAAGGCCAACCTGGACGAACTGGCCGAATGGTTCGACGGTGGTCCGCGCGGGGCCACGGCCGGCGACCTGGCCGCGCAGCTGGCGCTGCTCTCGCGCAACGACAAGGACGATGGCGGCAACCAGGTGCGGATGATGACGCTGCACGCAGCCAAGGGCCTGGAATTCCCCTATGTGTTCATCATCGGCTGCGAGGACGGCACCCTGCCGCACGAGGTGGCGGTGGAGGAAGGCTCGCTGGAGGAAGAACGCCGGCTGATGTACGTGGGCATCACCCGCGCCAAGATCCAGCTGTGGCTCAGCTACAGCCGCGAGACCCGGCGCTTCCGCGAGAAGGTGCGGCTCAAGCCGAGCCGCTTCCTGGACGAGCTGCCGGCGGCCGAGCTGCAGCGCGACGGCGCCGACCCGGTGGCCGACGCCGAACGCAAGAAGGAGCGCGCCAACGCGGGCTTCGCCGCGATCCAGGCGCTGCTGGACGGGTGAGCCGCCGGCTCAGTCCCACTCGGTGCGGCAATGCACCCGCGCCGACTGGCCCGGCTCCAGGCGCTGCCCGGGCGCGAGGTTGAACACGTCGGGCATCGCGGTCTGCGGCTCGACGCAGGTCGCGTGCGGGGTCTGGTCGTAGACCACCCAGTCACTGCACTGCGGCGCGTGCACGGTCAGGCGCTGCCCGCCGCGCGCCAGGCCCACGGGACTGTGGTTGACGAAACAGTCGTCCCACGGCCCGGGTGGCACCGGCTGCGGCGGCAGGGTGGCCATGTCGTCGGCATCGCGTGCGTAGATCGCCTGCGGCGCGAACTCCAGCCGCTCCGGTTTGCGGAACCAGGGGTGCCAGCCCAGCGAGAAGGGCATGGCGTGGTCGCCTGCACTGAGCTCAAGGGCCTGCAGCAGCGACCGCCCCTGCAGCTCGATGCGCTGGCGCGCGCGGCCGCCGAACGGCCAGCGTGAGTCGACCGGCAGTTCCAGTCCGAGCACGACGTGGGCCGGGCCCTGTTCAAGCACCTGCCAGGGCATCAGGTAGCCGACGCCGTGGATGGCGTGGTTCCCCAGGTTGCGCGGCAGCTGGTAGTCGGCGCCATCGAAGCGGAAGCGGCCGTCGCGGATGCGGCCGCACCAGGGCACCATCGGGTACGAACCCCAGGCGATGGCCGCCTCCGAACCGTGTTCGCCATGGCCGACAAGCTGTTCGACGCCATCGACCCGGATCTGGGCGATGCGGCCGCCGGCCTGCGGTGCGATGTCCACCGACAGCGCACCGGCTTCGAGCGTCAGCAGGGGACCGGGCGCCATCGGCGTGGTCGGGCCGATGGCATCGGGCGGTGCCGCCTCAGCGGCCATACGGGTCCATGGTGATGATCCGGCCCTGGTCGTCGTACTTGAGCTCCACCACCTTGGCCGAGCGCAGGTGGGTGACGCCGCCGGACAGGATGGAGTCGTGGTAGTACAGCCACCACTTGCCGCCGAACTCCACGACCGAGTGGTGCGTGGTCCAGCCGACCACCGGGGTCAGGATCACGCCGCCATAGGTGAACGGGCCATACGGGTTGTCGGCGGTGGCCCAGCACAGCAGGTGGGTATCGCCGGTGGAATAGGTCAGGTAGTAGCGGCCCTGGTACTTGTGCACCCAGGCCGCCTCGAAGAAGCGGCGTTCGGTGTCGCCGGCCAGCAGCGGCCTGCCTTCCTCGTCGAGGATCAGCACCTCCCGCGGCGCCTCGGCGAACTGCTTCATGTCAGCGGTCATGCGCGCCACGCGCGCACCCAGCGCGGGCTGGTCCGCGGCCGGCTCCTCGTTGGCGGCGTCGTAGCGGTTGTCGCGGTACTTCTGCAGCTGGCCGCCCCAGATGCCGCCGAAGTACATGTAGAACTCGCCGTCGTCGTCGCCGAACACGGCCGGGTCGATCGAATAGCTGCCCTCGATCGGCTGCGGCTCGGCCTTGAACGGACCCTCCGGGCGGTCGCCGACGGCCACGCCGATCTGGAAGATGCCGTCGGGGCGCTTGGCCGGGAAATACAGGTAGTACTTGCCATCCTTGCTCGCCGCATCCGGGGCCCACATCTGCTTCTCGGCCCACGGCACGTCCTTGACGTGCAGGGCGACGCCGCAGTCCTCCGCCGGCGACTCGGGGCTGTCCTGGCGCAGCACGTGGTAGTCCTGCATCTGGAAGTGGCCACCGTCGTCGTCGAACGCGGCACCGGCTTCGATGTCGTGCGAGGGATAGATGTAGACCTTGCCCTCGAAAACGTGCGCGGACGGGTCGGCGGTGTAGATGCCGGTCACCAGCGGCGTGGAGATGGCCTTGCCGGCCAGCTCCGCGAGCTGCTCTTGCGTGTATTCCTGGTCTGCCATGGGGGCAACTCCTGCGTGGATGGGGCGAAGCGGTCAGGCGGCCTGGCCGACGCGACGCTCGGCCAGCTCGCGCTCGATGCGCGACTCCATCGGTTTATTGATCTTGTAGAAGAACATCAGCGCGGCGCAGGCCAGGAAGGGCAGCGAGGCGTAGACGCTGACCGCCAGGCGGATGCCGTCGACCGCGCCCTGCGGCTGGCTGTCGGCACCGGCCTGGTAGCCGTAGTAGGCGAGGATCGCCGCGACCAGCGCGCCACCCACGCTCAGGCCCACCTTCAGCCCGCACAGGATGGCCGAGAAGATGATGGCGGTGGCGCGGCGGTTGTTCTTCCAGTCCGAGTAGTCGGCCACGTCGGCCACCATCGCCCACAGCAGCGGGGTGGTGATGCCGTAGAAGAAGCCGTGGGCGATCTGCGACAGGAACACCAGGCCGATCGAGTCCGGCGGATAGACGTAGAACGCCAGCATGAACAGGGTGGATACGAACAACGCCGTCCCGAACACGTCGCGCTTGCCGAAGCGGTTGGCGAGGCGGTTGGAGAACATGATGCCGATGATCATGAAGATGATGCCACCGGCGTTGAACAGGCCGAAGGCGGAGGTCGGCGCATCGTCCGGCCAGCGGAACTCGCTCAGGCCCATGCCGGTCAGCACGGCATTGAGGCCGGCGATCAGCGCATTGAAGCCGATGTCGTCGAGGAAGCGGGCCAGCGCCGGCTCGCTCAGGTAGTTCTGGAAGTAGTACACGTACATGCCACCCTTCAGCGCCAGGGTGGTGAACACCAGGATGGTGGCCAGCAGCATCACCAGCCAGGGGCCGTTGCCGGCGAGGTCCTTGAGGTCCTGGCCGATGGTGGACTTCTGCTCCGGCGCCGGCACCACGCGCTCGCGGGTGGTGAAGAAGGTGATCAGGAAGAACACCGTGCCGATGATGGCGAACAGCATCATCGCGTTGTGGAAGCCGCGCACCTGGTCGCCGTCACCGAGGATCAGCACGATCGGCAGCAGCAGGCCCTGGATGATGAACTGGGCGATCATCACTGCAACGAAGCGGTACGAGGACAGGCTGTTGCGCTGGGCCATGTTGCCGGTCAGCACGCCGCTCAGGGCCGAGTACGGCAGGTTGTTGGCCGCGTACACCAGGACCAGCAGGGTGTAGGTGCCGGCGGCGTACAGCACCTTGCCGCGGTCGCCGAGGTCGGGGGTGCTGAAGGCCAGCAGCGACAGCACGCCGAACGGGATGGCGGTGAACAGGATCCACGGCCGGAACTTGCCCCAGCGCGAACGCGTGCGGTCGGCCAGCACCGCCACCAGCGGGGTGAACACGAACGCGCCCAGCATGCCGACCACGAAGATGATCTTCGCCGCGGTCGCCGCGGGAATGCGATAGACGTCGGTATAGAAGAACGCAAGGAAGGTGACCAGCGTCTGGAAGATCAGGTTGGCCGCCAGGTCGCCCAGGCTGTAGCCGACCTTTTCGCGTACGGAAAGGACCTCGCTGTTGCTGCTCATGCTTCCCCGGCTCATTGCTGAAGTGGTGGATGGCGGGACGCTGCCCGCCAGGGTTGTTGCCTCGCGCGACGCATGGCGCCGCGGTGGTTACCGCTACCATCGGTCCCGAAGCATACCCGAAAGGCGACACCGTCCAGCTTCGGCGTGCGTGCGCCCGGCGACCGGCGGGCCAGCGATCCGGGTGCACCGGTTCGGAAGTGGCCAGGACGCCTTGTTTTAAGGGGTTTTCCGCGTCCCGGAAAGAACGCGGCCCACCACGGCGTTGTCGCCGGGTGGGCCGCAATCCTTAGTGCAGTGCAGCAATCAGAACGTGCCGCGGATACCGACGGTGAAGGTGGTGCCCGGGTCGTACATGTCGTTGACCGCGTTCGGGAAGGCGAAGTATGAGCGACGCTTCTCGCCGGTCAGGTTCAGCACGTTGAAGGTCAGCTGCGGCTCGGAGCGGATGCCCTTGAGCGTGTAGCTGGCCGACAGGTCGAGCTGGCTGCGGTCCTCGCCGTAGATCTGCGCGAACGGGATGCCCTGCTGGTTCGGGCCGGTGCCGGTGGCGCCCTCGGTCCAGGAGTAGGACAGGCGCACCGAGGCGACGTCGTTCTCCCAGTAGGTGGTGGCGTTCCACATGCTCGGCGCGACGCCGAACACGTTGCCGGACAGCGACTTGGCATCCTTGCCCAGCGTCTTGATGTCGATGCTGGTGTAGTTGGCCATGAAGCCCAGGCCGTCGAACACAAAGCTCAGCGGTTGCACCCAGATCGCTTCCCAGCCGCGGATTTCCAGTTCGGCGTCGGCGTTGACCTGCTGGTTGACGTTGACCGTGGCCACGTTCGGGCCGCCACGCGAGTTGATCGCCTGCTGCTGCGAGTCGACCAGGGTATCGAACGGGATGCCCAGGCTGAGGAACGGCAGGGTGGTCACGCCCTGGTAGGTGTAGCCCTCGATGCGCTTGTTGAACAGGGTCAGGCCGACGAAGCCCTCGTCGCCCGTGTACCACTCGCCACCGATGTCGAAGTTGGTGGAGATGTACGGGGTGAGGTTCGGGTTGCCCTGGTTGGCCACCTGCGCCGAGATGTCGGTGAAGGTGGTGGCCGGCAGCATCGAGCTCGGGTTCGGGCGGGTCATGGTGCGCGACGCGGAGGTGCGCAGCACCACGTTGTCGGCCACGTCCCACGCGGCGCTGAACGACGGCAGCCATTCGGCGTAGTCGCCGGTCAGCGTCTGCCACTGGCGGACGCCGCCGATGGTCACCGGCCCGCTGATCTCCTGGTCGGTGGCCGCGTAACGCACGCCGAAGTTGTAGCGCAGGCCGCGGTTCCAGATCTCCGACTCGCCGTTGACCATCACGAACGCGGCCTTGGTGGTCTCGTCGAAGCCGCCGGTGGCGCCACCGGTGTTCGGACCGCTCGCCTCGCCGGCCGCGTCGCGGTACTGGGCGTAATTGGTGTCCCGCATGAACCGGTCGAAGTCCACCGTCACGAAGCCGGTGGGGCCCGGGAGGATGTAGTCGGCCAGCTGGGCGTCGCTGATCTGCGACAGGGCGTACGGCTGCCAGTCGGTGCCGGTGTCGCCGAAGCCTTGGATGCGGCGCTGGTTGTTGTCCCAGGCCACGCCGAAGGTGATGTTGTTGCGGTCATCGCCCAGCTGCAGGTCGGCGCGCAGGCCGCTGGTCTCGGTGACGCGCTTCTCGTTCTGCGCCCAGACGCGACCACCGGTCCAGGTCCAGCCCAGGTTCGGATCGTTCAGGTCCAGCGCGCTGTTCCAGGTCGGGACGCTGCCGTTGTTGGTGTACTCCAGGGTGGTGAACGGCGAGTTGAAGCCGATCGTCGGGGAGTCGCGGAACATCCAGCTGCGGCTCATGTTGGCCTGCACGTCCAGCTTCACGGTCTGGTCGTCGCCGAACCAGAAGGTGCCGCCCGGGGTGACGTGCCAGTACTGCACGTCCTCGGTGTACGGACGCGCTTCCATGAAGAACTGCGCGTTGGTGAAGGTGGCGCTGGTGACGACGTTGTTGGCATCCAGCTGCATGTCCAGCGGGATGATGTTGCCGTTGCGGCCGATCAGGTTGATGTCGATGCGGTCGTTGGTGCGGTGCGCCTTGGTGTAGAGCACGTCCATGAACAGCTCGACGTTGTCGTTCGGGCGCCACTGCACCGAGCCGAGGAACGCGTCGCGGTCACGGTCGCCGCCCATGTGCACCGGACGGCCCAGGCGCGGGATCAGCGCCTCGCCGATCTGCTCGGTGGTCAGGCCCGGGTTGTTGGCGCGCAGCCAGTCGGCGTCGATCACCTGGCCCGGGGTCAGGCCGGCACCGACGGTGGACGGGTTGTTCGGCACCGCATCAGGGATGCGCCAGCCGTTGCCACCGGTGACATTGCACGGCTGGCCAAGGGCCGGGAAGCCGGCGGCGTCGCCGCCGTTGCCGCACTGGGCGTTGGTCAGGTTCGGGTTGGTCCAGCCGATGGTCTCGTAGCCTTCCACGCCGATCTTGCCGCGGCTGGAGGTCAGGCCGACGAGCACGCCGAAGGTGCCCTGCTCATTGGTCCAGTTGCTGATCACCGAACCGCGCGGGCTGGCCTTTTCGCTGATGTCGTTGTAATCGGCCTGCAGCGAGTAGGTGGTGTGGTTGCCGGAGATGTCGAACGGACGCATGTTGCGCATGTCGACCACGCCGGACGCGCCGCCTTCGGTGAGCTTGGCGGTCGGGGACTTGTACACCGTGACCTGGTTGAAGAACTCGGTCGGGAAGATGTTCAGGTCGACTTCGCGGTTCTGGTTGGTCGCATCCAGGCCGATCGAGGCGGTGGCAACCGACGCACCGTTGATGGTGGTCTTGGTGAAGCTGTTGGGCAGGCCGCGGATGGCGATGTTCAGGCCTTCGCCGTTGACGTCGCGGTTGAGCTGGATGCCCGGGATGCGGCTCAGCGACTCGGCGATGTTGGTGTCCGGGAACTTGCCGATGTCCTCGGCGAAGATCGAGTCGGTGAA
>JBQGEI010000202.1:0-15855 GCA_052039535.1 Pseudoxanthomonas sp. | reverse complement strand
ACTTCCTCGACCGGGCACAGGCTCCAGTTCAGCGGCTTCTCGTCGGCATGCGCCGGCAGGCACATGGCGATGCCCAGTGACAGCGGCAGCAGGCGCAGGGGGGTTCGCAGGGGGCGTCGCACGGGAAAGGGGGCGTCCAGGCCGGAAACCGGCGGTAGCTTGCCGGATGCGGGTGCATGGGGGCAATGAAGGGGCTCCGGCGCGGCCGGCGGGGGTTCAGCCGCCCAGCGCACGCACGTGGGCCACGCTGCATTCGGCCAGCGCGTCCAGGTTGTAGCCGCCCTCGAGCATGGAGACCAGCCGGCCCTGGCCATGGCGCCTGGCGATCTCCAGCAGTTCGCCGCTGAGCCAGGCGAAATCGCCGGCATCGAGCATCAGGTCCGCCAGCGGGTCGGAGAGGTGGGCGTCGAAACCGGCGGAGACCAGCACCAGCTGCGGGCGGAAATCGTCCAGCAGCGGCAGCAGCTGGTCGGCCCAGATGTTGCGGAAGCGGAAGCCGCCGCTGCCCGGCGGCAGCAGCACGTTGTGCAGGTTGCCGAGCCCGCGCTCGCGGGCGTGGCCGGTATGCGGGTACAGCCCGGACTGGTGGGTGCTGAAGTACGCCACCGCCGGATCCTCGCGGAAGATGGCCTGGGTGCCGTTGCCGTGGTGGACGTCGAAATCGACGATGGCGATCCGTTCCAGGCCGTGGCGGTCACGGGCGTAGGCGGCCGCCACGGCGATGTTGTTGAGCAGGCAGAACCCCATCGGGGTGTCGCCGGTGGCGTGGTGCCCCGGCGGTCGCACCGCGCAGAAGGCGGTGCGCACCGGGCCGGCGATCACTGCGTCCACCGCCGCGATGCCGGCGCCGGCCGCATGCACGGCCGCCCGCGCCGAGCCGGGTGATACCAGGGTTTCGGCGTCCAGGTGCTGCACCCCGGCGGTGACCGGCGCAAGCACCTGGTCGACCATGGCGGCGGTATGGACCCGGCAGAGGTCGCCACGCCGGGCGGCAGGCGCCTCACGCCACTGGAGCGCGGGGCACTGGTGCTGGAGGGCGTCGAGGACCGCCTGCAGGCGCGCCGGGCGTTCCGGGTGGTCGGGGCCGGTGTCGTGGGCCAGGCAGGCAGGGTGGGTCCAGGCGAGCATGGGCCCACGCTACCTCGGGGCGGGGACCGGCGCCACCGGTTACCGGGCGGCGCCCGGGATCAGCGCCCGCGGTGGCGGCGCTCGTTGCGCCAGAGCACTTCACCCTCGCCGGCCGCGCGGGCCAGCACCCGGGCCAGCACGAACAGCAGGTCCGAGAGCCGGTTGAGGTAGCGGACCGCCTCGGGCCGGACCGGCTCGAGCCGGGACAGGGCGATGGCCTCGCGCTCGGCACGACGGACGATGGTACGTGCCAGGTGGCAGCGCGCCGCGGCCTCGCCGCCGGCCGGCAGGATGAAATCCTTCAGCGGGGGCAGGGCGTCGTTGTGCTCGTCCAGGGCCTGCTCCAGGCCCTCCACGTCCGCGTCGGAAATGGCTGCATGGCCGGGAATGCACAGCTCGCCGCCGAGGTCGAACATCTGGTGCTGGACCGTGGTCAGCAGCTCGCGGATGTCCTCCGGGACGCCAGGGGCGGCCAGCACCACGCCGATTGCCGAGTTGGCCTCGTCCACCGTGCCGTAGGCGCAGACACGGGGCGAGTCCTTGCCGGTGCGGCTGCCATCGCCCAGCCCGGTGCTGCCGTCATCGCCGGTGCGGGTGTAGATCCTGGAAAGGCGGTTGCCCACCGGTCAGCCTGCCTGGCGCGGATCGCGGCCGCGCAGGAACGGAGCCAGGCGCTCGGCGGCGACCTGCAACACGGCGGCGATGCCCACGTAGGCGGCGGCGGTGGCCATGTACGGCGGCAGCCAGTCGCTGAAGTTCTTCCACCAGCCGGCCAGGGTCGGCTCGGCGACGACGCTGCTGGTCCAGTAGAAGCTGCCCTGCGCCAGCAGGTGGCAGGCGGTCACCGAGACCACCAGCGCGGCCACCAGGCGGGCCAGCGCGGTCCAGCTGGCGCCGGCATAGCCGCGGCGCAGCCAGGCGCCACCCAGCCACAGCGCGCCATACGCGGGTATCAGCCCCCAGTAGCCGGCGGACATGCAGTAGTGGCTCCAGAACGCCATGCCCTGGCCGGAGATGACATACCAGTCAACCGCCACCGCCAGCGCCATCAGCGCCGGGAACGCCCAGCGGCCCCAGCCGCGCAGCGCGAAGCCGCCGATGAAGAACGCCGCCCAGCTGATATCCGGGGTGGAGAAGTGGTCGAACACGTGGCCGCGGGAAACGGCCATCAGCAGGGCCAGGACGGACAGGACGAAGAGGCGTTGGCTGGTGGCGGTCATTGCGCGGGGCCCGGTATGAAATTCGTGGCCGCATTCTAGCGGAGCGCGCGGGCCCCCGGGCCGGGCCCGCCACCGGCGGCCGCGGCGGTGGGCGCGCGTATCATGTGCCGATGATCCGTACCCACGATGTCGTCATTGTCGGCGGTGGCCTGGTCGGGGCCAGCCTTGCAATCGCCCTGGACGGCCTGCCACTGGACGTGGCGATGGTCGAGGCCACCCCTTCCGGCGAACTGCCGGCGGTGTTCGACCAGCGCAACCTGAGCCTGGCCCAGGCCTCGGTCAACGCGCTACAGGCGCTCGGCGTGCTGGAGTGCCTGCAGGCGCCGGCCGGGCCGATCCGGCGGATCCATGTCAGCCGCGCCGGCGACTTCGGCCGGGTGCAACTGGAGGCGGCCGATTACGGGCGCGATTCGTTCGGCCAGGTGGTGGTCGCACGCGACTTCGGCCAGGCGCTGGAGGCGCGGCTGGCCCGGGTGGCGGGCCTGACACGCTACCGGCCGGCACGCTTCGCCGGACTGGAGGACGTCCCGGACGGCCAGCGCGGCCTGCGCCTGGAGACCGGCGAGGGCCCGCTGTCGTTGCGCACGCGCCTGCTGGTCGCCGCCGACGGCACCGGCAGCGCGGTGCGCGATGCCCTGGGCATCGGCGTGCGCCGGCACGACTATGGCCAGACCCTGTTCGTGGCGCGCGTGCGCGGCGAACGGGCGGCCGACGGCACTGCCTGGGAACGCTTCACCGACAGTGGTCCGACCGCGCTGCTGCCGCGTGGCGACCGGGCCTTCGGCGTGGTCCACGGCGTGCGCAGCAACGAAGCGGCCGCGGTGGCCGCGCTGGACGAGGCCGGCTGGCTGGCGCGGATCCAGTCCGCGTTCGGCTGGCGCGCCGGGCGGTTCCTCGCCTCGGGCGAGCGCAGCGCCTACCCGATGGCCCAGGTCGTGGCCGAGCGCCTGGCCGCGCCGCGCGCGGTGCTGCTGGGCAATGCGGCCCAGACCATCCATCCGGTGGGCGCGCAGGGTTTCAACCTGGGGCTGCGCGACGCCCTGACCCTGGCCGAGCTGCTGCGCGCCGCGCCAGGTGGCGATCCCGGCGCCGAAGCGCTGCTGGCCCGGCACGTCGAGCGCCGCAGCGAGGACCGCCAGCGTACCCTGGCCTTCTCCGACGGCCTGGCCAGGATCACCGGCAATCCCTCGCCGCTGCTGCGTCCACTGCGCAGCCTGGGACTGGTGGCGGCCGACCGTGCCGCCTGGCTGCAGGCCTGGCTGGTGGGCGGGGCGATGGGCTTCCGCGGTGACGTGCCGGAGCTGTGCCGATGAGCCGGGTGCGCATGGACGTGGTGGTCGCCGGGGGTGGCGTGGTCGGCGCGGCGTGCGCGCTGGCGCTGTCGCGCGCCGGACTGGACGTGGCCCTGGTCGAGCCGCGGCCGGCGCCGCGCTGGTCGCGCGGCCAGCCGGACCTGCGCGTCTATGCGCTGGCTCCGGACAACGCCGCGCTGCTCGAGCAGCTGCGGGTGTGGCCGCAGGTCCAGGCCGCGCGCGCCCAGCCTTACCGGCGCATGCGCGTATGGGACGCGGCCGGCGGCGACGAGCTGATGTTCGACGCCGCTTCGATGGGTCGCCCGGAGCTGGGCTGGATCGTCGAGAACGACCTGTTGGCCGACCGTCTCTGGTCGGCGCTGGCCACCGCCGGGGTGCGCTGCATCACCCCGGCGCGGGTCGAGGCGATGGAGCAGGACGCCGCCGGCGTGCGCCTGCGCCTGGATGACGGCAGCCGGCTTGAATCTCGCCTGGCGGTCGCGGCCGATGGCGCCGGCTCGGCCCTGCGCGGGCTAGCCGGCGTCGAGGTGGATGCCCACGACTACGGGCAGCGCGGCGTGGTCGCCTATATAAGGACCGCCCAGCCGCACCAGGCCACGGCCTGGCAGCGCTTCCTGCCCACCGGGCCGTTGGCGCTGCTGCCGTTCACCGACGGCCTGGCGTCGATCGTCTGGAGCCTGCCGGACGCCGAGGCCGGGCGCGTGCTTGGGCTGGACGAGGAACAGTTCGCGGTCGAGCTGTGCGATGCCTCGGCCGGCCGCCTGGGTTCGCTGGAGCTGGCATCGGCGCGGGCGGCCTTCCCGCTGCGCCGCCAGCTGGTGCGCCGGCAGATGGCCGGGCGGGTGCTGATACTGGGCGATGCCGCCCACGTGGTGCATCCGCTCGCAGGCCAGGGCGTGAACCTCGGCCTGCGCGACGTGGCGGCGCTGCAGGAGCAGGTGGCCGGCGCGCTGCGCCGCGGCGCCGACTGGGCCGCCCCACACCGGCTGCAGCGCTGGGAGCGGCGGCGGCTCAGCGACAACACCGTGTCGGCGCGTGCGTTCGAGACCATCAACACCGTGTTTTCCAACGCGGACCCGGTGCCGACGATGTTGCGCGGCCACGCGCTTGGGCTGGCCGGGCGCCTGCCGCCACTCAGGCGGGCGTTGTGGCGGCACGCCGCCGGGGTCTGATCAGCGGATCCAGCCGGACAGTTCCCCGCGGTCCAGACGGCCGTCGCCATCGGCGTCCACCGCGCGGAACTCGGCTTCCAGGGTCGGGTTGGCGGCTGCTTCCCGGCGGTCGATGACGCCGTCGCCGTTGGTGTCCAGGGCCTGGAAATCGATCCGGTACTCGCCGGTCACGCTGTCCGGCTCGTAGGAGCGGACCACGGTGCGTTCGTCATGGTCCCCCTGGATCACCACCATGCCGCTCTGGCGCTGCATCGGCGCGGCGGATGGCGCCGGTTCCGGCGGTGGCAGCGGCAGGGTCGAGGCCTGGGCCAGCGCGCCGCCGCTGGCGGCGGCCAGCAGCAGCGCGGTGATGCGAACGGGGATGCGGCTCATGCGTGGCTCCTGTTCCGGTCGGCGCCAGAAGCTAGGGGCCAGCGGGTGAAGCGCGGGTTAACCCCGCGCCCGTTTTCAAAGGACGATGCGCCGCCCGCCCTGGCGCGCGGAGGCGAAGACCGCATCGACGATCCTCATGTCGCGCAGGCCTTCCTCGCCCGGCACCAGTGGCGCCCGCTTCTCCAGGATCGACAACGCGTCGTTGTCCATCTGCAGCGCCTGCTGGTGGGGGACGCCGCCGTCGTCGAAGGTGCCGCCATCGCTGGTGCGCCCAGCGATGCCGTTGTACGCCTGGAACGGCGATACCTCATACCAGCCGCGCTCGCAGTCGGCGCGCAGGGTGTTCATGTTCCTGCCGAAGCTGGTGGAACACTCGGCGAGGAGGCCGTCGCCGAACTCGAGGGTGAAATGCGTGGTCTCGTCCACGCCCTCGAACAGGTGGGTGCGCTGTACCTCGCTGCGCGCAGTGACGGCCACCGGCTCCAGCCCGGTGATGTAGCGCGCGCCCTGGAGCGCGTACACGCCCATGTCGTACATGGCGCCACCGCCATGCTGCGGCAGCAGGCGCCAGGGCTTGTTCGCAGGGTCCACGTCGTCATAGGCATGGAAGCCCGCGTCGGCGCCCACCTTGAGGATGCGGCCGTACGGCTTGTCCTTCGCCATCGCGCGCAGGCGCAGGGTGCTTGGCTGGTGCTGCATGCGGTAGCCGATGGCAAGCTGCACCTTGTTGTCGCGGCACACCTCGATCATCTGCTGGCCTTCGGCGGCATTCATCGCCATCGGCTTCTCGCACCACACATGCTTGCCCGCCTTCGCTGCGCGCCGGGTCAGCGGCAGGTGCAGATCGTTCGGGGTGACGATGTAGACCGCCTGGATGTCAGGGTTGTCGGCGATGCGGTCGAAGTCGTCGTAGCTGTACACGTTGCGGTCCGGGACGCCGTACTTGCGCTGCCAGACCGGCACCTTCTCCGGCGAGCCGGTGACGATCCCGGCCAGATGGCAGTTGCGCGTGAGCTGCAGGCCGGGCGCAAGCAGCTGGCCGGCGTAATAGCCCAGGCCCACCAGGGCCACGCCGATCGAGTCGGGGCGACGGCCGGCCGCAGCCGTGCCGCCGGCTGCGGGGGAGGCCGAAGGGGTGGCGGCTGCCGCCGGAGGCAGTGCCGCGCCGAGGCCGGCGCCTGCGATGGCGGCCAGCAGGTGGCGACGGGTCAGTCCGGTGTCCAGCATGTTCCCTCCTTCTATATGTGCATGCGCGTGCATGGATGTACGGCCGCCCGCGGCGGACGGCACACGATGCCACAGGCCTGCGCGCGGCGGCGACGGTTGCAACGGGGAGGATATCGTCGTGCCATCCTGAAGCGTTGGCGAAGGCGGCGGGGCCATGGCGCGGGTCACAGCCCATGCGACGCGTGCTGGCAATACTGCAGCCATCCCAGGAGGCACTCCCATGCAGCAGCTTGAACTCCACGACCCGGCCTCCTTCGCGCAGGAATTCCTGCGCCAGACGCAGTTGCAGGGCTTCGGTGCGCTGAGCAAGCGCGACCTGGAGCTGCTGGTGTTCGTCCTGCTGGAGCGCGACGGCGCGATCGACCGCAACGCGAGCAACCATGCCGCCGCCGCCCAGTTGCGGGTGACCCCGGCCCGGTTGCGGGCGCTGCGCCAGGACGGCTATGCGCGCTGGCGGCAGCTGGTGGCCGAACCGGCCGCCGACGCGCTGCGCCGGATCCTCGGCCACGTGCTGACCGAGGCCAACCTGCGCGCCGGCAGCCGGCACGTGAGCGAGCGCAGCCGCAAGGAAGGGTTCCTCGCGGTCCGCATCGAGCACCCCGACGACCGCCAGCAGTTCGAGCAGGCGATCCTCGACGCCGGCGGGCTCCCGGTTTACGAGCGCAACCGCGAAGTGCTCGCGATACGGTTCGACACCCTGGTGGCGCTGGCCGAACGGGCCGGTTTCCTGCATGCCGACGCGGCCACGGTGCTCGCGCAGCTGCGTGCCATGGCACCGGCCTCGCAGGAGCTTGCCGAGCTGCTGCGCAAGGACGTCACCCTCATCACCTGGCAGGACACGCGCAACGCGATCAACAGCCTCGGTGCCAGGGCGGTGGCCGGCGGTGCCGAAAGCGCGCTGCGCGGCCTTCTTGGCATCGTCTTCCCTTTCCTGCGCTGATCGGTGAGGCATGGGTGGCGCCCGCGATCCATCGGCGGGACGCGTCACCGGACCGGGATGCCGGTCCCACTTCCAAACCGATGCGACGCTCCGCGGAGAACCGTTGTGCGACGCACAACAAATGTCCTTCGCTGTCGTCCGCCCGCGCAGCACGTTCCGAACGTGCGCCGGTTCGTTGCGGTTGCACCATACCTCGGGGCACGGCGCCCACCCGACGTGGGGGTATGTCGCAATCTGTTGATTGTCATGGCGTTGTGAAATAGCTCGCCGCATTCAGCAGAAGCGCGGTCTACACAGCGTCAAAGAATGACTCGCGGTGTCATGCGCGCGTTGTTTGAGCGGCGTGAATGTTCCCGTGGCAACTGTAAAAATTCTGTTGCGCTGCATGGTGGACACCCCTCGAAACAGCGTGATATCCCTTCGCCCCGCGTTAACTGATACCGCTAACTGTTACATCTGATTCGCAGTTCCTTAACGGTGATCGGAGTGCACAGGCAGCAGACGCGAGTCCGTTCGATTTTGCCGGGGAGAACATTCGAACCGGCGCGCCCCGGGCCTGAGGCTCCGCGGCGAGAGGCAGGTCACGGCCTGCTCGTACACGGCGGAGGGATCCACCATTCGAACCAAGAGAGAGGGGAGGGTTAGCAGGATGTATACGTGTCTCCGATGTCCAGCGCTGTCTATCGGCGTGACTGCGACCGGGTTCCGGTCAGCCACGCGCCAGCGCACGCCGACAGCTGTCAACTACCAGTGCTGAGGACAAACTCAATGAACCACAAGCTGAAGAAGCTCCGTTCGCGGGCGATGTTCACCATCGTCGG
The DNA here is from genome assembly GCA_052039535.1 of Pseudoxanthomonas sp. Lineage (GTDB taxonomy): Bacteria > Pseudomonadota > Gammaproteobacteria > Xanthomonadales > Xanthomonadaceae > Pseudoxanthomonas. The sequence continues at coordinate 7,662 of JBQGEI010000202.1, read as the reverse complement.
CGGCATGATCGTGATCAACCCTGCCTTCGCGCAGGACCAGCAGGACAGCGCCACCACGCTCGATACCGTGGTCGTCTCCGGCCTGCGCTCCAGCCTTGACCAGGCCATGAACATCAAGCGCGACACGCCTGGCGTGGTCGACGCGATCAGCGCCGAGGACATCGGCAAGTTCCCGGACACCAACCTCGCCGAGTCGCTGCAGCGCATCACCGGCATCTCGATCGAGCGCCGCGACGGCGAAGGCGCGCAGGTCACCGCGCGTGGCTTCGGTCCGGAATTCAACCTGGTGACCCTGAACGGCCGCCAGATCCCCGGTGCCGACGGCTTCGGCAGCGGCCAGCCGGTGGTCGGCGGCGTGGGCGGCGGTACCCGCGCCTTCAACTTCGCCCAGCTCGCCTCCGAGGCGGTCAACGGCGTGACCGTGTACAAGACCGGTCGTGCGGCGCAGCCTTCCGGCGGCATCGGCGCGACCATCGACATCCTGACCGCGCGTCCGTTCAACAACCGTGGCGGTGAAGTCGTCGCCAGCGCCGGCATCAAGGCCGTGTCCGACGACTCGCAGACCGTCGGCAGCGACATCACCCCCGAGATCTCGGGCATCTTCAGCTACGCCAATACCGACAAGACCTGGGGTATCAGCGTCAGCGCCAGCCAGCAGAAGCGCAAGGGCGGCTCGGTGCAGGCGACCGAGGACACCTGGCACGTCGCCCGCTGGACCGGCACCGACGGCAAGCTGCTGCCGGGCGCGGTGGTCGAGAACGCGCCGGAGATCGGCCAGCTGTACGCGATGCCGAACGACGTGCGTTACGCCTACCAGCAGTTCGAGCGCGAGCGCACCAACGCGCAGGCCGTGCTGCAGTTCGCCCCGACCGACGCGGTCACCTTCACCCTCGACTACACCTACTCGACCAACGAGATCCTGAGTAAGCGTGGCGAGCAGACGATGTGGCTGCAGAACAACCTGACCCACCTGACGTTCGACGACAGCGACGTCGTGCGCACGCCGACCTACATCCGCGACCTGGCGGGCGGTGGCAAGGACTTCGGTTTCGAGCAGCAGCGTGACCAGCAGAAGTACACCCTCGACTCGATCGGCTTCAACGCCAAGTGGGACGTGACCGACCGCTTCTCGCTGAACTTCGACGCCCACAAGACCGAGGTGTCCAGCCGTCCGGACGACCCGCTCACCGGCGGCAGCTCGACCGCGTTCAGCTTCGGCGGCTTCGCCCCGAACCCGGCGGTCAACGACTGGACCCAGGAGTACTTCTTCAACAACGGGCTGCCGATCGCGTACCGCACCCTGTATCCGACCAGGGACGACGCGCTGGCCGGCACCAACGGCGTGATCAATCCGGATTTCACCCCGGAGCAGTTCGGCAGCCAGATCATGCGCATCTGGGCGACCCGCCAGGACACCGAGACCAAGGAAGGCCGGATCGACGGCGCGTTCGAGTTTGACAACGGCCGCTTCCTGTTCGGCGTCAACTCGACCGAGACCAAGATGCGCCAGCGTGGCGTCGACGGTCACGCCCACCTGATGACCCTGGGCGACTGGGGCTCGACCGACCGCGGCCAGATCGCCGACATCGCGTCGCTGCTGCGCCAGGTCAGCATCACCAACATGTTCAAGGACTTCAACCCGGGCCTGGCGCAGTCCAACGCGTGGACCGGCGACGCCAGCCAGCTGGCGCTGTGGGCCGAGAACGCCTGCGCCAACGGCACCGCTCCGGCGGCGTGGGTCTCGGCGAACCGTTGCGAAGGCATCTCCTCCAAGGTCCGCTCGGTCTGGGACAACGACCGCCAGATCGAAGAGAAGACCCGCTCGGTGTACGTCCAGTGGGAACAGGACGGCATGCTGGGCGACTTCCCGACCTACCTGGTCGCCGGCCTGCGCTACGAGAAGACCGACCTGGTCTCCACCTCGGTCATCCAGGTTCCGAGCCAGATGCTGTGGCTGTCCAACAACGACTTCCGCAACGAGACTGGCGGCGAGCTTCGTCCGTTCTCCGAGAAGAACAGCTACAGCTACGTGCTGCCGAACGTGGACTTCAGCATCGACCTGACGGCCGACGTCAAGGCCCGTGCCTCGTTCAGCAAGTCGATCGCCCGTCCGGGCTACGGCAACCTGTACGCCGGTCCGACCGCTGGCAACCCGGGTGGCTCGGTGCTGTACGGAGAAGAGTTCCGTGCCGCCGGCACTTCGCAGAACCCGCTGCTGATGCCGCTTGAGTCGGACAACATCGACTTCGGCGTGGAGTGGTACTTCGCTCCGTCCAGCTTCGTCGGCGTGACCTACTGGAACAAGCGCGTCAAGAACTTCGTCGGCAACACCGTCGTCGAGGAGAACCTGTACGGCCTGCGCGACCCCACTTCCGGTCCGGACGCCCAGACCGCCAACGCCTTCCTGCAGAGCGCCCAGTGCGCCGCGCAGGTCTCGGCGGCGGGCGGCGACCCGGCGCTGGGCTGCAAGGGCGACTACACCAACCTGTTCGCCGCCACCGCCCTGGTGCGCTACGCGGCCCAGACCGGTGGCCTGGCGGCCTACAACGGCACCAGCGCGCAGTCGATCGCCCTGGAGGCGCAGTACGACATCGCCGGCACCTCGGATGATCCGCTGTACATGTACAACGTGAACAAGCCGATCAACCAGCAGGACGCGACCCTGCATGGCTGGGAGTTCGGTGGCCAGTACTTCTTCGGTGACTCCGGCTTCGGCGTCCTGGCGAACTACACCGTGGTCAAGGGCGACATCGGCATCGACCGCCAGGCCGAGCCGGGCGAGAACGTGTTCGCCCTGACCGGCCTGAGCGACACCGCCAACGCCGTGCTGATGTTCGAGAAGTACGGCTGGTCGGCCCGTCTGTCCTGGAACTGGCGAGACGAGTACCTGATGCTCGCCAACCAGCACGGCAACAGCCGCAACCCGTTCTTCGTGGAAGCCTACGACCAGTTCGACCTGAGCGTCAGCTACGACCTCACGCCGAACCTGACCGTGTCGGCCGAAGCGATCAACGTGACCGGCGAGGACGTGCGCTGGAGCGCCCGTACCCACCGCCAGTTCCTGCGGGTCCTGGACCAGTCGCCGCGTTACATGCTGGGCCTGCGCTACAAGTTCTGACCGGTTGCAGGGATGTAAGCGTTCCACGGAAGGACAGGGACCGTCGCCTCGGCGACGGTCCCTTTTTTTCGGGACGCGCGGCCCCCCTGCGCGTGCTTGCGGCCGGCACGCGGTTGCCGATATGGTCGCGATGGAAGCACTGCTTCCGGGAACTGGACCCCCGTGGTCCCGAGAATCTGCTGGAGCCCAGATGGCCCGATACGAACTGCTGAACAACGTCGCCCACAGCCACCTTCGCGTGTCGGCGCGTTTCAGCCCCGAATACGGTGATGGCGTGGGCATGGTCGAGGCATTCCCGACCGAGTTCGCCGAGATGCAACGCGAATACCCGATCTTCCTCCGCAAGGACCAGGACGGCGCCTGGCATGCGGTGGCGCTGCTGGGCTTCGGCCCATCCGAGAACCTGTACCTGCGCGATGGCGCATGGCACGCCAACTACCTGCCGGCGGTCATCGCGCGCGGCCCGTTCCTGATCGGTTTCCAGGAGCAGATGGCCGACGGGCAGCTGCGCAACGAACCGGTCATCCACGTGGACCTGGACCACCCGCGCCTGCGCGATGGCCATGGCCACCCGGTGTTCGCCCCGCAGGGGGGCAACAGCCCGTACCTGGACAAGGTCGTCCGCGTGCTGGGCGGCATCCACGCCGGCGTCGAGGCTGCGGGCCGGATGTATGCCGACCTGGACCGCCTCGAGCTGATCCAGCCGGTCGCCCTGGACGTCCGCTTCGACGATTCCAACCAGATCAACCTCACCGGCCTGTATGGCATCGACCGCGAGCGCCTGGCGGCGCTGGACGCCGGCCAGCTGCATGCGTTGCACCAGGCCGGCTGGCTGGAAGGCGCCTACCTGCTGCTGGCCTCGCTGCACAACGTGCCGCGGCTGGTCGCCGAGAAGCAGCGGCGCCTGCACGAAGAGGCCGAGGGGAAGGCGGCCTGACGATGTTCGACCGGCTCGCCAGCGTGCGTGTCCTGGAAGGCGTGACCGCGGCGACCCTGCCGCTGGAGCGGCTGATCGACGAGAACCGGCCTGTCGTGCTGCCGGGCCTGGCCCGCGAATGGAGCCTGGTCAGGGCCGGGCTGCAGTCGCCGCAGGCCGCGATGGAGCAGTTGCGCGCCGGCTACAACGGCCGGCCGGTGCAGTACAACTGGGGCGCGCCGGCGACCGCCGGACGGCCCTTCTACAACGCCGATTTCACCGCGCTCAACTGCGAGGTGCGGCGCGGCACGCTGGACCAGGTGCTGGACGAGCTGGCCTCGTTCCTCGCGGATCCGGCGCCGCCGACCTACTACGTCGCCTCGCTGCCGGTGGACTATTGCCTGCCGTCGCTGCGTGCCGACAACGACCTGGGACTGGAGCGCCACGGCGTGGCTGCGCCGCCCAGCATCTGGATCGGCAACCGGGTCACGGCCTCGTGCCATTACGACGCGCCGAACAACATCGCCTGCTGCGTCGTCGGCCGCCGCCGCTTCACCCTGTTCCCGCCCGAGCAGGTGCACAACCTCTACCCGGGCCCGCTGCAGCCCACGCCGGGAGGCCAGGCGGTGAGCGTGGTGGATTTCGACGCGCCGGACCTGGAGCGCTACCCGCGTTTCGCCGCCGCGATCGAGGCCGGGCAGACGGTGGTGCTGGAGCCGGGAGATGCGATCTTCATCCCGAGCATGTGGTGGCACCACGTGCAGGGCCTGGATCCGTTCACGGTGCTGGTCAACTACTGGTGGAGCAGCATGCCGGAGTGGATCCCCACGCCGATGCATGCGCTGAACATGGCGCTGTGGTCGCTGCGCGACCGCCCGGAGCACGAGAAGCGCGCCTGGCGCGAGCTGTTCGACTACTACGTGTTCGGGCCGGCCGGGCGCGCGGGCGAGCACCTGCCCGAGCAGGGCCGCGGCGAGCTGGCGCCGTTCGACGAGCTGGCGGCCCGCCGCATGCGGGCGGGCCTGATAGGCAAACTCAACCGCTGACCGCGTGCGGCCAGCGGGTTCCGGCGCGGGGAAGTCCTGGCGCGCGTATTCCGTCCGCCGCTGCAGCGGCGGCCATTGCAAGGGAGGGGAGCTGTCTTGGAGAAGAACCGGATCCGCAAGGTGGTGATCGCCGGTGGGGGTACAGCGGGCTGGGTCGCGGCGTGCGCGCTGACCCACCAGTTCCGCGAACTGCTGGACATCACCCTGGTCGAGTCGGAGCAGGTCGGCACCGTCGGCGTGGGCGAGTCCACGATCCCGACCATCCGCACCTTCCACAAACTGCTGCAGATCGACGAGCGCGAGTTCCTCAGCGCCGTGGCCGGAAGCTACAAGCTGGCGATTTCCTTCGAGAACTGGATCCGGCCGGGCTCGCACTACTTCCACCCGTTCGGCACCACCGGCGTGAACACCTGGTCGGTCGACTTCCACCAGTTCTGGCTGGAGAGCCGGCGCCGCGGCATGCCGGGCGACCTGGGGGACTACTGCCTTGAGACCGCGGCCGCGCGCAAGGACCGTTTCGCCCTGTTCGGCGGGCAGGACTCGCAGAAGTGGTCGATGCGCTGGACGCAGGGCGCCACGTCGATGGAGCGCAGCGACGTAAGCTACGCCTACCACTTCGACGCCGGGCTGTATGCCGCGTTCATGCGCATCAAGTGCGAGGGCAGCGGGCTGAAGCGCATCGAGGGCAAGATCGCCCAGGTGCGCCAGGATCCGGACAGTGGCTTCGTGCAGGCACTGGTGCTGGAAGACGGGCAGGTGATCGAGGGCGACCTGTTCATCGACTGCACCGGCGCGCGCGCGGTGCTGAGCGAGCAGGCGCTGCACACCGGCTACGAGGACTGGAACCACTGGCTGCCGAGCAACCGCGCGGTGGCGCTGCAGACCGAGGCCGACGGCCCGGCGGTGCCGTACACCCGCGCGATCGCGCACGAGGCCGGCTGGCACTGGAAGATCTCGCTGCAGCACCGGATCGGCTGCGGCATCGTGTTCTCCGACGCGCACATGTCCGACGACGAGGCGACCGCCAGACTGCTCGCCGAGAACCCGTCCAAGCCGCTGCGCGACCCGTGGATCATCCCGTTCCGTACCGGGCGCCGGCGCAAGAGCTGGAACAAGAACGTGATCGCGCTGGGCCTGGCCAGCGGCTTCATCGAGCCGCTGGAATCCACCAGCATCCACCTGACCCTGAGCGCGGTGACCCGGCTGGTGCAGTTCTTCCCTTTCGAGGGCATCAGCCAGGCCGCGGTGGACCGCTACAACCAGGTCAGCCGCCAGGAACTGGAGCACGTCCGCGACTTCGTCGTGCTGCATTACCACCTCAACCAGCGCGACGAGCCGCTATGGCGGCAGTGCCGGGAGATGGAACTGCCGCCGGGACTGGCCGAGCGCATCCAGGTGTTCCGCGAGACCGGCTACGCCTGGCAGGGCGAGGACGAGCTGTTCCGCCTCGATTCCTGGACCCATTGCATGCTCGGCCAGGGGGTGATGCCGGAGAACCACCATCCGCTGACCCGCGCGCTGTCGGACGCCGACCTCAAGCGCCTGCTCGAGGGCGTGCGCAAGCCGATCGATACCGTGGTGGCGGCCATGCCCAGCCACCAGCAGTTCCTGGACAGCTACTGCAAGGCCCCGGTCTCGGCGTGGGAGCAGATGTACGCGCGCGCGCGGCAGCATGAGCGCGTGACCGGGAAGATCGCCGGCCTCGGCGGGGGCCTGGTCCGGTGATGCGCGGATGCTGATCGAGCCCCATCCCGGGCTGCGCATGCAGGTCCAGCGGATCGGTGCCGAAGGCGCGCCGCTGCTGGTGATCGACCAGCTGGTGGCCGACCCGGAACGGCTGGTGCGCAAGGCCGCACGCCTGGATTTCACCCGCCAGGGCGCGTTCTTCCCGGGCATCCGGGCCCGGGCGCCGGCGTCCTACGAGGTCTTCCTCGAGCGGCTGGTGCGGCCGCTGCTGGTCGATGTGTTCGGCCTGCAACCCGGACGCCTGCGCTTCCCTACCTGCCACTACTCGCTGATCACCCAGGCGCCGGAGCAGCTGGTGTTCCTGCAGCGGATCCCGCACATCGACTCGGCCTCGCCGCAGGGCCTGGCCTCGGTCCACTACCTGTTCGGCGGCAAGTGGGGTGGCACCGCGTTCTACCGCCACCGCGCCACCGGCTTCGAGTACGTGGATGAGTCCCGCCACGACGCCTACTACCGCCAGCTGCAGCTGGAAAGCGAAGGGCCGGACGCGCCCGGGCCCGGCTACATCGGGCAGGACACGCCGATGTTCGAGCGTATCGGCCAGGTCCAGGGCGTGTTCAACCGGCTGGTGATGTACCGGCGCAATTCGCTGCACTCGGCGACCATCGACAACTTCGCCGTGCCCCCGGCCGACCCGCTGCACGGGCGGCTGTCGATCAACAGCTTCCTCGACGTGATCCCATGAGCCCGACCCGGCAGCTGCTGGTGCAGCTGGCGGTGATCCTTGCCGTGGCGCGGGGCTGCGGAATGGTACTGGCGCGGTTCGGCCAGCCGGCGGTGATCGGAGAGATGGCTGCGGGGCTGCTGCTGGGGCCGATCGTGTTCGGCGCCGCGTT
>JBQGEI010000201.1:0-2020 GCA_052039535.1 Pseudoxanthomonas sp. | reverse complement strand
GGTCAGGGTCTGCTCGAGGATGTTGTCCAGCTGCACCTCGCCCCAGCCGCCGCGGGTCTTGACGTTGGTCAGCACGCGCTTGAGGTCGCCCACGCCGGTGGCCAGCTGCTGCATCTCGCCCAGGCCGCGCTGGACCTGCTCCAGGCGCTCGGACACCAGCTTGAAGGACGAATCCAGGCGGGTGGTGAGGGTGCTCTGCAGCTTCTCGTCCACCGTCTCGCGCATCTTCTCCAGCTTGGCGGCGTTGTCCTCCTGCAGGGTGCGCAGCTGCTGCTCGAGGGTGGCGCGCATCTCGCCGATGCGCTGCTCGTTGCGCGCGGTCAGCTCCTGCAGGCGCTGGTTGAGGCCCTCGGCGAACCGCTGCTGCGACTCCACCGACTCCTGGCGCGCGACCCGGGCGTCCTCGGCCAGGCTGGCGCGCAGGGCGCCCAGCTGCTCGCCGAAGGCGTGGATACGGGTGTCCTGCTGGCGACCGAACAGGTCCAGCTGCCCGCGCAGCTCGGCCAGGCGCTGGGACAGCAGTTCGCCCAGCTGGAGCTGGGCCGCATTGCCCTCGGCCCGGCCCTTGCGGGCGTCCTCGGCGAGGCTGTCGCGCAACTGGTCCAGGCGGGTGTCGGTGCGGGTGCCAAGGTCGGCCAGGTGGCGGGCGAAGCCGTCGATGCGCTGGCCCTGGGTGGTGGCCAGGCCATCCAGCTGCTGGCGCAGCTCCAGCCGCCCGTCGCGCTGCTCGGCACGCAGGGCCTCCTCCAGCTGCGCGCGCAGGCGCTCGAACCCGGCTTCCGGGCGGCGCATCAGCAGGGCGGCCACGAAGGCGAGGATCGCCAGCTGCAGGCCGGCGATGAACATCAGCAGGACGGTTCCATTCATGCCGTGAAGTGTAGCGACGCCGGTCGCAGGGCACGCGACCGGTGCCGGCGCCGGCTTCACGCCGATCCCATCCCGGCGCCCACACAGTGCCCGGCATGGCCCGTCCCGCCCGTTACCCGGTGCTCACCAAGCGCGTCTACGAACCGTCCGGGCCACTGGACGGCGCGCGCCTGCTGGTGGACGGCGTCTGGCCGCGCGGGTTGAGCAAGGAATCGCTGGAGCTGGAGGCGTGGCTGCGGCTGCTGGCGCCCAGCACCGCCCTGCGCCGCTGGTTCGGCCATGATCCCGCCCGCTGGGACGACTTCCGCACGCGCTACTTCGCCGAACTGGCCGACAACCCCGCCGGCCTGGCCCGATTGCGCGGTTACATGGTCCGCGGGCCGGTGACCCTGCTGTATGCCGCCGCCGACGAGGAACACAACAACGCGGTGGCGCTGCGTGACTACATCCTCCACGGCTCGGGCTGAGGCCGTGGTTTCACGTGAGACCGGTTTGCGCCGCAGCGGCGCCACCGCGTAGGCTGCCTCGCCTTGTCCGCACGCGGACGTACAGGGAAACCGGATATCGCATGACTGCCAGCAGCCCGCTGCTCGTCACCTTCGCCGCCTACCTGCTGTTGATGGTCGGCATCGGTTTCGTCGCCTGGCGCCGCACGCGCACGTTCGACGACTACATCCTCGGTGGCCGCTCGCTGGGCAGTTTCGTCACCGCGCTGGCGGCCGGCGCCTCGGACATGAGCGGCTGGCTGATGATGGGCCTGCCCGGCGCGCTGTACCTGGGCGGCGCCTCGGAAAGCTGGATCGCGATCGGCCTGGTGATCGGCGCCTGGGCCAACTGGCGTTACGTGGCCGGGCCGCTGCGGGTGTACACCGAGCGCACCCGCAACGCGCTGACCCTGCCGGACTACTTCACCCACCGCTTCGAGGACCACAGCCGCCTGCTGCGGATCTTCTCGGCGCTGGTGATCCTGGTGTTCTTCGCCATCTACTGCGCCTCCGGCGTGGTGGCCGGCGCGCGCCTGTTCGAGAGCATGTTCGGCCTGCCCTACGGCCAGGCGATGCTGTGGGGCGCGGTGGTGACCATCGCCTACACCTTCATCGGCGGCTTCCTGGCGGTGAGCTGGACCGACACCGTGCAGGCCTCGCTGATGATC
>JBQGEI010000200.1:0-5852 GCA_052039535.1 Pseudoxanthomonas sp. | reverse complement strand
TACACCTTCAGCGCCTGGGCGTGGAACGCCCGGACCTCGGACTCGATCTGGCCTTCGGTGCAGAAGATATGGCCATCGTCCTGGGTGAAGCCACGCACGCGCAGGATGCCGTGCAGCGCGCCGGAAGGTTCGTTGCGGTGGCAGGCGCCGAACTCGCCGTAGCGGATCGGCAGGTCGCGGTAGCTGTGCAGGCCTTGGTTGAAGATCTGCACGTGCCCGGGACAGTTCATCGGCTTGAGCGCGTAGGTGCGCTTCTCCGACTCGGTGAAGAACATGTTGTCCTGGTAGTTGTCCCAGTGCCCGGACTTCTGCCACAGGCTCACGTCCAGGATCTGCGGGCAGCGCACCTCGCCATAGCCGGTGTCGCGGTAGACCTTGCGCATGTACTGCTCGACCACCTGCCACACGCTCCAGCCCTTGGGGTGCCAGAACACCAGGCCTGGGGCCTCTTCCTGCAGATGGAACAGGTCCTGCTGCTTGCCGATGCGGCGGTGGTCGCGCTTCTCGGCTTCCTCGATGCGCTGGATGTAGGCCTTGAGCTGCTTCTCGTCGGCCCAGGCGGTGCCGTAGATGCGCTGCAGTTGCTCGTTCTTGGCGTCACCGCGCCAGTAGGCACCGGAGATGCGGGTCAGCTTGAAGGCCTTCAGGAAGCGGGTGTTGGGCACGTGCGGGCCGCGGCACATGTCCACGTACTCCTGGTGGTAGTACAGGCCCATGGCCGTCACTTCCGGACCCATGTCCTCGATCAGGCGCAGCTTGTAGTCCTCGCCGCGGGACTTGAACACCTCGACCACTTCCGCGCGCGGGGTCACCTTCTTGACGACGTCGTAGTCCTGGGCGATCAGTTCGCGCATGCGCTGCTCGATCGCGGCCATGTCCTCCGGCGTGAACGGGCGCTCGGACCAGATGTCGTAGTAGAAGCCCTCGGCGATCACCGGGCCGATGACCATCTTCACGTCCGGGTACAGCTGCTTGACCGCGTGGCCGACCAAGTGGGCGCAGGAGTGGCGGATGATCTCCACGCCCTCCTCGTCCTTGGGGGTGATGATGCGCAGGGTGGCATCGTGGTCGATGGCGTCGGTCGCGTCGACCAGCCGGCCGTCGACCTGGCCGGCGACGGTGGCCTTGGCCAGGCCCGCGCCGATCGAGCGGGCGACATCCAGCGCGGAAACGGGGCCGTCGAACTGGCGCTGGCTGCCGTCGGGAAGGGTGATGGTGATCATTGGGGAACCGTGACTGGAGTTGATGGTGTCTGCCCGCGGAGGCAACGCCGGGAGTGATGCCCCGGGCGCCTGCCCCGCCGCAGGCCGCAAAAAAAGGCGCCGCCAGGCGCCTTGCGGAAACGGCGGCCCGGACGGGGTCAGTGGCTGGCGCTGGTAGTGCTCATGTCGCACGCTCGGCCGGCGTGTACGCGGGCCACCTGGGTTCCTGGGCGCGCCGGCATCTGCCCGGCGTGAGGCGCCGATTCTATCCCAGCCGCACCACGCAGGCGTAAGCCGGGGGGCCATGGCATGATCCGGGCATGGCGGCACCTGTTAACCCGGCTCGAAGGGGGCCGGCTGCAATGACCATCCGTGGCAAGGCCACCTCGCTCGACATCGCCCACCTGGCCGGGGTCTCCCAGCCGACCGTGTCGCGCGCGCTCCGTGGCCATCCTTCGGTCAATCCGGAGACCCGGCGCCGGATCCTGGCCATCGCCCGGGAGCTCAACTACAAGGTCGACAAGAACGCCTCGAACCTGCGTGCACAGCAGTCCGGAACCCTGGCCCTGCTGTTCTTCGAGGACCCGACCCCCGACGACTCGCTGATCAATCCGTTCTTTCACTCCATGCTCGGCTCCATCACCCGGGCCTGCGCGCGGCGCGGCTTCGACCTGCTGGTGTCCTTCCAGCAGCTGTCGACGAACTGGCACGCCGATTTCGCCGACAGCCACAAGGCCGACGGCATCATCCTGCTGGGCTACGGCGATTACCTGGAAGCCGAGTCGCGGCTCCAGCACCTGGTTGAACGGGGCACCCACTTCGTGCGCTGGGGCGCCGCCCTGCCCGGCGAGCCGGGCATCTCGATCGGCTGCGACAACTTCCAGGGCGGGCATGACATCACCGCCCACCTGCTGGCGCGGGGTTGCCGCCGGATCGCCTTCCTCGGCAACGCCTCCGAGCACTATCCGGAGTTCCGCGAGCGCTGGCGTGGCTACCAGGCGGCGCTGCAGGAAGCCGGGCTCGGGCCGGTACCGGAACTGCAGGCCGACGCCATCACCACCGAGCAGTCCGGCTACGAGGCCGCCCGCGCGCTGCTGGACGCCGGCCAGGCGCTGGATGGGGTGTTCGGCGCCAGCGACCTGATCGCCCTGGGCGCAATGAAGGCCCTGCGCGAGCATGGCCTGGCCGTGCCTGGCGAGGTGGCCGTGGCGGGCTTCGACGACATCGCCATGGCCAGCTTCGCGCAGCCGCCGCTGTCGACCGTGCAGCAGGACACCAAGCTGGCCGGCGAGGTGCTGGTGGACAGCCTGATCCGTCTGATCCAGGGCGGGCCGGTGGAGAGCCGGCGCCTGCCGGTCACCCTGGCGCTGCGTGGCTCCAGCGGGCAGCCGGCCTGAGCCGACGGCGGTGCGCCCTGCGGCGCACCGCGCTGCCGCCGGTCACGGCTGCGGCGGCGTGGCCCGCAAGGCGGCCGCGCGCAGGTCGGCGCGGGTGACCGGCGCATCGAGCAGGAACACGCGCACGCCATGGGCCGGCACCTCGACCTTCAGGCTGCGCCCCACCGTCACCGTCTCACCGGTGAAACCGTCGCGCCAGCGGCCGCGCTGGAGCATGCGCGAGACGCGGGTGGTGCGCGCCTGGTCGCCCTTGTTGAGCAGGACCAGGGCGACCTGGGCCTGGCCGGCGTCTTCGTAGACCCGGTAGAACACCGCGTTGTCGCCCGCCAGCTCCAGGTTGAGCTGGACCCCGCGCTGCAGCGCGGGGGAGTCCCGCCGCAGCTGCGCGATGCGCCGCAGGTTGCGGTGGATCGGGCTACGGGGAGCGGCCTGGGCGCGCTCGGCGCCGAAGTAGGCGCGGTTGCCGCCATGTTCGGCCTGGCCACGCATGAAGCCGGTTTCCGAGCCGTAGTAGACCACCGGGATGCCGCGCGCGGTGAACAGCCAGTTGTGCGCATCGATGAAGCCTTCGTCGCTGGCATCCAGGCGCGGCATGTCGTGGTTGTCGTAGAAGGTGGCCAGCTCGTACGGGTTGGCGTACGGCCCCCCCTCCAGGTGCAAGGCCGGCCGCATGCGCTCGAAGCCGGCGCTGGCGCCGCGCGCGAAGACCTCGTCCATGGCCTGCTTCAGCGGGAAGTCGAGCACGCTGATGCCACCATTCTCCGGCAGGGTGAAGGCGGCGATGTTCGCCGCCTCGTAATCGAAGGCCTCGCCGAACATGTACATGCCCGGGTGGCGCGCGCGGATGCGGTCGGAGAAAGCCTTCCAGAAGGACAACGGCTGGTGGCGGATGGTGTCGATGCGCAGCGCGTCCACGCCCTGCCCGATCCACTGCAGGTAAGCGTCGACCAGGTAGTCCATCACCGCCGGGTTGCCGGCGTCCAGGTCGGACAGCTGGGCCAGGTCGCGCCGGTTGTTGTAGAAGGCGTGCAGCGGGTTTCCAGCCGGATCCAGCTGCTCCGGCGGCAGGTTCTGGTGGTCGGCCACCAGATGGCCGGCCGCATCGAACAGCTGGCCGAAGCCGGGCTGTGCCACCGGCATGGTCCAGGCCGGCGAGCCGTGGTTGCCGACGACGTCCAGCACGGTCTTGAGTCCGTGGCCGCGCAGGCCGGCGGCCAGGCCGGCGAAGTCCAGGCCCTCGCTGGGCAGGTGCTCGTCGAGCTTGAAGAAGTTCACCCCCCAGTAGCCGTGGAAGCCGGTCTTGCCCTGGTCGGTGAGGAAGCCGTCGCAGGTGATCGGGTCGCCGCCGGTGAAGGCCTCGTCGGGGTTGTCGACGATCGGGGTGAGCCACACCGCGGTGAAGCCCATGTCGGCGATGTAGCCGGCGTGGTCGAGCAGGCCCTTGAAGTCCCCGCCAAGATAGCCGACATGCCCGACCTCGCCGTCGCACGGTGGCAGCGGCAGGCCAAAGGTCGGGTGCTCGCCGCCCTGGTCCCGGTGGTCGTTGGACGGATCGCCGTTGACGAACCGGTCGGTCATGACGAAGTACACCGCCTCGCTGGCGAATGGCTCGCGCGTGCCCACGATCGATTGCGCCCATGCCGGGGAGACGGCAGCCGCGAGCGCCACGCCCAGCAGCGCACGCTTCACGATGGACGCGGTCATGCCCGCACCTCCGCCGCCGGACGCGGCACGGCCAGCACGCAGGCGGCGGCCACCAGCAGGCTGGTGCCGCCCAGGGCCAGGGCCCACAGCGGCTGGTTGCCGAACAGCACGCGCAGCAGGAAGCCGAGCAGGCTCGCCGCCACCAGCTGTGGAATCACGATGAAGAAATTGAAGATGCCCATGTAAACGCCCATCTTGGCCGCCGGCAGGCTGTCGGACAGCATCGCGTATGGAAGGGAGAGGATCGAGGCCCACGCAAAGCCCACGCCGACCATCGACAGCAGCAGCCACTGCGGATCGCGTACCCACAGGAACGAGAGCAGCCCCAGCGCGCCCAGGCACAGGTTGAGCATGTGCGTGCCACGCAGGCCCAGCCGCGGCGCCAGCCACGGGATCGCCACCGCCGCCAGCGCAGCGAACCCGTTGTAGGCGGCGAACAGCACGCCGACCCAGTTGGCGCCCTCGTTGTAGGCGGCCGAGGTGGGGTCGCTGCTGCCGTAGTGGGTTCCGGCCACCGCGGCGGTGGTGTAGATCCACATCGCGAACAGCGCGAACCAGGAGAAGAACTGCACCACCGCCAGCCGCCGCATGGCCGGCGGCATTGCACGCAGGTCGCCGGCGATGGTCGGCAGCATGCCGTCTCGCGGAAGCACCCGCGCCAAGAGCAGGAGCAGGCCGTAGGCCGCCGCCATGCCGGCCAGCACGTAGAGCATGCGGTCCCAGCCGTTGGCGGCGATCACCGTGGCCAGTGCCACGCCCGCCGCCAGCCAGGCCAAAGCCACGCCCGCGCCGGTTCCGGCTGCCGCCACCAGCGGTGCCGGCGGCTCGGCCTGCTCGTAACGGGCCAGCGCCTCGGGCGGATGCTCGCGGGTACGCAGGACGGTCCAGCCGATCGCGCCCAGCAGGACCACGCCACCGATGTAGAACGCGTAGCGCACCGTGTCCGGTACTTCACCCGCGGCCGCGGTATTGGCCACCCCGGCCTTGGCCAGCAGCCAGGGCAGCAGGCTTGCGACGATCGCGCCGGCGCCGATGAAGAAGCTCTGCATCGCGTAACCGCTGGCGCGCTGTTCCTTCGGCAGCTGGTCGCCGACGAAGGCACGGAACGGCTCCATCGAGATGTTGATCGAGGCGTCCAGGATCCACAGCATCCCCGCGGCGATCCACAGTGTCGGCGAGTGCGGCATGAAGAACAGCGCGATCGTGGCCAGGACCGCGCCGGCGAGGAAATAGGGGCGGCGGCGGCCGAGCGGCGTCCAGGTGCGGTCGGACAGGTAACCGACGACGGGCTGCACCAGCAGGCCGGTCAACGGGGCGGCGATCCACAGGCCCGGCACCTGGTCCATGTCCGCACCCAGGGTCTGGAAGATGCGGCTGACGTTGGCGTTCTGCAGGGCGAATCCGAACTGGATGCCGAGGAAGCCGAAGCACATGTTCCAGATCTGCCAGAACGTCAGGCGTGGTTTGCGTTCCATCAAGCGCTTCCCCCCTCCGGGAATCGTCGTGTTCCGATCCGCCTGGCCGGCGGTGCTGCCGGCATGGTAGGCGG
>JBQGEI010000199.1:0-7769 GCA_052039535.1 Pseudoxanthomonas sp. | reverse complement strand
CCGGTGGTGTGGTTGCCGAACTGCTCGTTGTCGTCGTTGCGGGCGCTGGCCTGCAGCGCGTGCCTGCCGAAACGGCCCTGGTACTCGACGAACAGGCCCAGGTTGTCGCGCGAGCCCACGTCGAACGGCGTGCTGCTGGTGACGCGGTCCTCCTGCCAGTCGGCGCCGCCGGTCAGCTGCTGGCCGCCGGCCAGCGCGAAGTCGGCCTGGACGCCGGCCGTATCGCGGCGGGTGTCGAACTCGCTGGCGAACGTGCGGCTGCCTTCGCTGGCGAAGAAGTTCTCCGAGCGATCGCGGGTACGGCCGGCCTGGGTCGTCAGCTTCACGCGGTTGCCAGCGTCCCAGTCCAGGCGCGCGCCGTACACCTGCTGGCGGTTCTCGGCCTCGTTGCCGCCGAAGATGCTGCCGTCGTATTCGTTGAAGCTGTCCACGTCCAGCGCGTGCGCTTCGAGCTTGGCCGAGTCGCCCAAGGCCACGCCGCCGCGGAGGTTGTAGGAGGTGTTGCGGTAGCCGTCGCGGTCCGGCTCGTCGGCGAAGCAGCCGGCGCCCCAGCCGGCGGCGGTGCCGCGGCAGGCATTAATGCCGTCGGTGCGCTGGCGCGCGGCGCGCAGGGACACCCAGCCGCGCTCGCCGCGCTGGCTGATGCTGCCGGCGACCTGGCGGTAGCCATTGCTGCCGATGCCGGCCATGGCGTCGTGGTGGAGGCCCTCCGGCGCGGAGCGGGTGAACACCTGGATGACGCCGCCGATCGCCTCCGAGCCGTACAGGCTCGAGTGCGGGCCGCGCACGATCTCGATCCGCTCGATCTGTTCCACCGGCAGGTCCTGGAAAGTCGGCATGCCGGAGGTGGCCGAGCCGATGCGCACCCCGTCCACCAGCACCAGCACCTGGTTGGAGGCGGTGCCGCGCACGAACAGCGAGCTGAGCTTGCCCAGGCCACCCTGGTTGCTCAGGTTGATGCCGGCACGGCCGCGCAGCAGGTCCTGCAGCGAAGTGGCCTGGCTGCGCTCGATGGCCGCGCGGTCGATGACCTGGACCGGGACCAGGCTGTCCCGCAGCGAGACCTCGGTGCGGGTCGCGGTGACCACGACCTGGTCCAGGTCGGTCGCCGCGCCGGTGGCGGCCGCGGCGAACGGGGCCGCGGCCAGGGCCACGCCCAGTGCCAGCGGAAGGGGATGCAGATTGGACTTCATGGTGTCTCCTGGCGTCCGCGCACGCCCGCGCGGACAAAGCGGTGGGGGCTGCGGTCAGGAGAGGGAAGCGACGGAAGGGACGTGCGTGCACGGCGCGCTGCCGCCACGACGCCCTCCGCATCGCAACCAGTCGTCTCCCAGGCCGGTCTCCGGGCTTGCAGGCGCAGGCGCGATGCCTGCCCCGTCGGGCGCCTTCCCATGCAGTGCACAGTGGCGTTTGCCCGGGGTTTTCCTGCTTACCGTTGCGGGGGCAGCGCCGGAATGGTCGCCCGGGCACCTGGCCCGGACCGCGTCACCGGCTTCCCGTTTCAACCCGCCGCACAGCGCGGGTCACCTGAAAGTGGCGGCAGTCTAAGCCAGACCGCGGCGGGGAAGAAGCGCGGCGTGCGCGGCAGCCACTAGAATCTGGCGTTTTTGCGGGGTGTGGGCCGATGGAACTGCAGTGGCTCGGGACGGCGTGCCGCGCGCCGTCGGAGGCGGTCCGCGCCGAGGCGACCGCGCGCCAGCGGCGCCTGACCAAGCCGGCCGGCTCGCTGGGCAGGCTGGAACACGTCGCCATCGAGCTGGCCGCGATGCAGGGGCGCGCGCAGCCCCGCGCCGATCGCGTCCCGGTGCTGCTGTTCGCTGCCGACCACGGCGTGACCGCGCGCGGCGTGTCCGCCTACCCGGCCGAGGTCACCGTGCAGATGCTGCGCAACTTCGCCGCCGGCGGCGCCGCGATTTCCGTGCTCGCGCGTGAACTGGGCCTGGAACTGCATGTGCGCGACATGGGCACCTTCGGGCAGGTGCCGGTAGCGGGCGTGGCGGAGGATCGCACCCGCCATGGCACGGCGGACTTCAGCCAGGCGCCGGCGATGGAGGCGCCGGAGCTGGCGCACGCGCTGGAAGCGGGCAGGCGCGCCTTCGACGAGGCCGGGGCGCAGACGGCCGACCTGGTGCTGCTGGGCGAGATGGGCATCGGCAACACCACCGCCGCCAGCGCCCTGGTGGCCTTGCTGGGTCCGGCGCCGCTGGACGGCATCGTTGGCGCCGGAACCGGTCTGGCACCGGACCGCATCCGCCACAAGCAGCACGTGCTCGAGCAGGCGCTGGCCCTGCACCGCGAGGCGGTCGCCGCCGCCACATCGCCGGCGCTTGAGGCGTTGCGCCGGGTGGGGGGGCTCGAGATCGCGGCCATGGCCGGGGCGATCGTCCAGGCCGCACGCTGCGGCGTGCCGGTCCTGGTCGACGGGTTCATCGTGTCCGCCGCCGCGCTGGTGGCGGTGCGGCTCAATCCCTCGGTGCGACCGTGGCTGCTGTTCTCGCACCAGTCCGCCGAGCGCGGCCATGCCCAGGTGCTCGGACTGATGCAGGCCAGCCCGCTGCTGCAACTGGACCTGCGGTTGGGCGAAGGCTCCGGCGCGGCGCTGGCGGTGCCGCTGGTGCGCATGGCCTGCGCCCTGCATAACCGCATGGCCACCTTCGAGGAGGCGGCGGTGACTGACCGCGGCGCGGGCCAGTGATCATCGACCTGCTGCGCCATGCCTCCACCGGGCGGCCCGGCCACCTCGACGGCGCCACCGACGCGGCCCTGCTGGCCGGCGCCACGGAGGGACTCGCGCGGCATTACCACGGACGCGCGTGGTCGCAGGTGTTCAGCTCGCCGCGGATCCGGGCCCTGGACACCGCCCGAGCACTGGCGGCGACGCCGGTGCGGGTCGTTCCCGGCTGGCGGGAGCTGGATTTCGGCCACTGGGATGGCAGGCCCGCCCGCGAGGTTCCCGCCGACGCGCTGGCCCGTTTCCATGCCGATCCGGTGACCCACCCGCTGCCTGGGGCCGAACCGTGGGACGCGTTCGCCGGCCGCGTCGGCGCGGCCCTGCGCGAGCTGTTGACGACAGCTGCCGATCCCGGCCCGCCGCCGCTGGTGGTGACCCATGCCGGCGCGATGCGCATGGCCCTGCACTGCACCTGCGGCTGGGGCCTGGCCCAGACCTGGGCGCTGCGCCTGGGTTATGGGACCCGCCTGCGCCTGCGGGTCGAGGCGGCTCCGGACGGCTCGCTGTGGGGCGAGGTGCTGGAGCTGGAACAGCCATGATCCTGCGCCAGCTCATCCTGGCGGTGCAGTTCCTGACCCGCCTGCCGACCCCCCAGGTCGCCGACTTCCAGCCCGACGACCTCACCCGCAGTGCGCGCTGGTTCCCGCTGGTGGGCCTGCTGGTGGGCGCCCTGGTCCTGCTGCCGGTATGGCTGCTGCAGGACCGCCCGCTGCTGGCCGGCGTGGCCGGTCTGCTGGCGTGGGTCTGGGTCACCGGCGCGCTGCACTTGGACGGGCTGGGGGACGTGGCCGATGCGCTGGGCGCCTCGCACCGCAACCCGCAGCGCTTCCTCGAGGTGCTCAAGGATCCGCATCTGGGCGTGTTCGGCACGGTGGCCATCGGCATGCAGATGCTGCTGAAGCTGGTGCTGCTGAGCGAGCTGGCGCGGGCGGGCAACCCGTGGGCGTTGCTGCTGGTACCCGCATGGGGGCGCTGGGCGACCCTGCTGTGGAGCCGCCGGCTGCCGCCGCTGCAGGCCGGCATGGCCGAACGCTTCGCCTGGCAGCTGGGTGTGGCCCCGTTGTGGGCGTGGGGCGTGGTGCTGGCGGGTGCGGCCCTGTGGCTGGGGCCGGTGCTGGTGCTGGCGCCGCTGGTGGCGTGGGCCGGCGTGCACTACTGGAAGCGCACCCTCGGCGGGATCTCCGGCGACTGCCTGGGTGCCGGGACCGAGGTGATGGAGACGGTGCTGCTGCTGGCGCTGGTCCTGGTGCCCATGGGCCTGTAACCGCGGGCAGGCTTACCCGCCCGGTGCGGATGGCCGGCGGTATCCGGCCTTCAGCGCAGCGACTGGATGAACGCGGCGGCGATGGCTTCCAGCCCGGCCTGGTCGTTTGCATCGAACCGGTCCGGCTCGGGACTGTCCAGGTCGAACACGCCGACCAGGGTGTCGCCGTCGTGGAGCGGCACCACCAGCTCCGAGCGCGAGGCCGAATCGCAGGCGATATGCCCGGGGAAGGCATGCACGTCGGCGACCCGCTGGGTCTGCCCGGTGCTGGCGGCCGCGCCGCATACGCCCTTGTCCAGGGGGATGCGCACGCAGGCCGGCAGGCCCTGGAACGGGCCCACGACCAGTTCGGTGCCGTCGTAGAAGTAGAAGCCGACCCAGTTGAGCGACGGCAACGCGTGGTAGACCAGCGAGGCCAGGTTGGCCGCATTGGCGATGCGGTCGCGCTCGCCGTGCAGCAGGCCGCGGACCTGGGCCAGCAGCTGGGCGTACTGCTCCGGCTTGTCGCCGGTGAGGGGTGTGGTGGAGAAGGACATGCGCGCATGGTAGCGGCAACGCTGGCCCGTGGGCCGGACCGGCGGCGGAATGCAGCGTGGCGGCGATGCCGGCACACGCGTGGCGCGCATGCGCCCTGGCACGTGCTGCCGGGCGCGTATCATCCGGCCCCGCCGTCACGTGGCGGCCAGTGGAGCGGACATGGACCTGCGCAGCATCGACCGCCTGTACGTGACCGGCACCGATACCGGTGCCGGCAAGACCGTGGCCAGCTGCGCGCTGCTGCACGCCCTGCGCGCGGTGGGGCGGCGCGCGGTCGGCATGAAGCCGGTGGCCAGCGGCTGCACGCGCGTGGACGGCGACTGGCGCAACGAGGATGCGCTGGCCCTCCAGGTCGCCAGCCACCCGCGGCCGGACTACGACGACCTCAATCCCTACGCGCTGCCCGAACCGCTGGCGCCGGAGCTGGCGTCGCGCGCGGCGGGGGTCGAGGTGGCATTGCCGCCGCTGCTGGAGGCGTTCGCCGCGCTGCGCGCGCAGGCGGACGTGGTGGTGGTGGAAGGCGTGGGCGGCTGGGCGGCGCCGCTGGCCGGCAACCTGGACCAGGCCGACCTGGTGCGCGCGCTGGAGGCCCCGGTGGTGCTGGTGGTGGGCATGCGCCTGGGCTGCCTCAACCATGCCCGCCTCACCGCGCGGGCGATCGCCGCCGACGGCCTGCCGCTGGTGGGATGGATTGCCAGCGAGGTGGATCCGCACATGGCCTGCCGCGAGGAGAACCTGGCGCTGCTGCGCGCGCGCCTGCCGGTGCCATGCCTGGGGCGGCTGCCCCACGCCACCACCCCGGACCCGGCACGGATGGCCCTGGACCTGGCGCTGTAGCGCCGGCCGTGTCGCCGGAATTCAGACAAAAAAAAGACCCGGCAGCGGGAGGGGATGCTGCCGGGTCCGTATTGCGCGGGGGAGGGGGTCCGCGCAAGTACCTCTGGAACGGGTGGCCGGGGCGTGCCCGGCGCGCCGCTCAGCGCTTGCCGCGCGCGGCCTTGCTGACCGTCGCCTGGACCTGCTCGGTGGCGGCCTCGAACTGGCCCTTGGCCAGGTCGCCGAAGGCTTCACCGGCGCGCAGGGTCAGGCCGATCACTTCCTGGCCGGCGGCGGCGACGCGCTCGGCGTTGTCGCGCGCCACCTGCAGGCCCTTCGGCCACAGGTTGCGATAGGCGTCCAGGTCGCGCGCTTCGGCCAGCTCGCCCAGGTAGCTGGTGGTGGCTTCGACATTCTTCTCCAGCGTGCGCAGCTGCACGCCGAACAGGGTTTCGGCGTTCTCCAGCGCCAGACGGTTCATGCGCGCGGCGACCGCGGCGAACTGGTGGGTGTAGGCGCTGAACTGGTCGTTGAACTGGTAGGACATGGCTGACTCCGTCACGGATTGCCTCATGGTGCGACGCAGCATACCCGGTGTTTTTGTGCGGCGCAACATCATGCGTATGGCACGAGGTGACTTTGTGATGAATGTCACGGATCCGTAGTCGAGCAGCCTCAGGGATGAAGCGGGGGACGGGTGCTGGCGGGCGGCCGACCGGCTCCGGCCGCACCGGGTATGCATAGCCACGGGACCGGACGTCCCGTGACCGGCGGCTGCGTCGCAGCGAAGCGGGGGGCGGGCGGAGGCGGCTGGGTGACCAGCAGAAGTCGAGCACGGCCAACGCGGGCGCGTGGTGCGCGCACCCGCTTTGTGGGGGCAACCCCCGACTACGGCGACCTGACGGGGGCGCGGCGGGCGCGGATGCCCCGGCCCACCGCAGCACTCAGCCGCGGTAGCGGCAGCCAGAGGTGCAGGTCTCGTGCACCACCACTTCGCTCAGCAGGGGGACCGAAGGCTTGAGCTGGTTCCAGATCCACACTGCCAGGTTCTCGCTGGTGGGGTTCTCCAGGCCGGGGATGTCGTTGAGGTAGTGGTGGTCCAGCTGCTCGTACAGCGGCTTGAACGCGGCCTTGAGCTCGGCGAAATCCATCACCCAGCCCGCCCGCGGATCCACCGGGCCGTCCACGTGCAGCTCCACCCGGAAGGAGTGGCCGTGCAGGCGGGAGCACTTGTGGCCTTCGGGCACGTTGGGCAGGCGGTGCGCGGCCTCGAGGGTGAAGACCTTGAAGATTTCCATGGGCGGATTGTCCGTGCGGCGGGGCGGTCCGGCAACGCGGCCGGACTGTCAGGTCAGGAACAGGAACGGCAGCCGAGGCTGCCGTTCCGGGGGCGACGCGGGCGACCGGTGGCCAGCGGTCAGCGGGTGGCGTCGCGGCGCGGACCGCCGTTGCGGCTGCCGCGCGGCTGCGCATGGGTGGCGCCGGGGGTGCGCGCACCGCTGCGGCCGCCGCCGTTGCGGCCATTGGCCCCGCGGTTGCCGGCATGGGCGTGGGCCTGTCCGTCGCCGGCGGCATGCGGCCGGCGACCACGGCCGCCCGCGCCCTTGCGCGGCGGACGGTCGCCGCCGGGCTGCTCGGCCTTGCCCGGGGCGCTGTTGCCCCAGCGGATCGGCACCTGCGGCTCGAACCCCGGCAGGTCGCGGATCTCCATGTCGCGGCCCAGCAGGCGCACGATCTGGCGCAGGTACTTGGCGTCGTCCTGCGACACCAGCGACAGCGCCTCGCCGGTCGAGCCGTTGCGGCCGGTGCGGCCGATCCGGTGCACGTAGTCCTCGGCCACCATCGGCAGGTCGTAGTTGATCACCCGCGGCAGCTCGTTGATGTCGATGCCGCGCGCGGCGATGTCGGTCGCCACCAGCACCTTGACCTTGCCGGACTTGAAGTCGCCCAGTGCGCGCAGGCGCTGGCCCTGGCTCTTGTTGCCATGGATCGCGGCGGCCTGGATGCCGGCCTTCTCAAGGTGCGTGGCCAGCTTGTCGCTGCCGTGCTTGGTCTTGGCGAACACCAGGGTCTGCACGCGCACGTCCTGGCCCAGCAGGTGCAGCAGCAGCTCGCGCTTGCGCGCGGTGTCGACCGGATGCACGCGGTGGGCGATGGTCTCGGCCACGGTGTTCTGCGGGGTCACCTGGACCTCGCGCGGGTTGCGCATGAACTCCATCGCCAGCTGCTTGATCGACTCCGGGAAGGTGGCCGAGAACAGCAGGGTCTGGCGGTTCTGCCTGGGCAGCTTGGCCAGGATGCGCTTGATCGAGGGCAGGAAACCCATGTCGAGCATGCGGTCGGCCTCGTCCAGGATTAGCACCTCGATGCCCGACAGGTCGATGCTGCGGCGCTCGATGTGGTCGATCAGGCGGCCCGGGC
>JBQGEI010000198.1:0-6442 GCA_052039535.1 Pseudoxanthomonas sp. | reverse complement strand
CGACCTGCGCTGAGCGGCGGCAGCTGCCAGCGCGCCGGCGGCGTCAGCCACCCAGGCTGGACCCAGCGCCGTACATCCGCCCCAGCGCCAGTGCCAGCGGGTAGGGGCCGGGATCGTCGCGGTTGCTGAGGACCACCACCGCCACGCGCTGCCCTGGCCAGCGCACGATCGCGTTGCGGAAGCCGATGCTCTCGCCGCTGTGCCAGGTGGTGTCGCCATTGAGCCGCCAGCCGTAGCCGTAGCGGGCCACGTCCACTTCGCCGGTGGCGACATGGCCGGTGAACATCAGCCCTCGCCAGGGCTGGCGCAGCAGGCGGTCATCCTCCAGTGCCGCATTCCAGCGGGCCAGGTCGTCGATGCTGGAATAGATGCCGCCGTCGCCGAGTACCGCGCTGGTCCGGTCCTGGTCGGTCCGCACCCAGGCACCGTCGACCCGGCTGTACCCCCAGGCGCGGTGGGCAACCAGGTCCAAGCCATCGCGGTGGGCCACGCTGCGCCCCATTCCCAGCGGCGCGAAGATGCGTTGCCGGAGGAAGGTGGCGAACTCCAGCCCCGATGCCCGCTCGACCACCAGCGCCAGCAGGGCATAGCCGCTGTTGCTGTAGCGGTAGCCGCGGCCGGGCGCGAAGTACGTCCAGTCCAGGCCGGCGAGGATCGCCAGCACGTCGGCGTCGTGGACCTGGCGGTCCACGCCGGCGGGCAGGTGGTCCTCGTAGTCCGGCAGGCCCGAGGTGTGCGACAGCAGCTGGTGCACGGTCACCGCTGCGGCGGACGGTGGCAGCGATGGCAGCCAGCGCGACGCGCGATCCTCCAGCGCCAGGTGGCCTTCCTGCGCCAGCAGCAGGACGGCCGTGGCGGTGAACTGCTTGGTCACCGAGGCAAGGCGGTAGCCGGTACGCGGCGTGGCGGCGACGCCGGCTTCCAGGTCGGCCATGCCCCACGCCCGGCGCAGCACCTGGCGGCCATCGCGCATCACCAGCACCGACGCGCCCGGGACCTGCCCGTCGTAGTCGCGCAGCAGCGCCTGGACCACCGACGGCACCTCCAGGCGGTCGGACGCGGCATGCGGGGTCAGGGCTGGATGTTGTGGCATCGACTCGGGTCCGGGGCGGGCATGGCGGCCGGGCGTGGGAGACCCCCAGGCGGCCGGCGGCCGGCGGGCAGGTCAGGCCGCGGCCTGCTCACGGAGCTGGCGCGCACGCCCGGCACCAAGGTAGCCGATGATCGCCCGGCGCATCAGGTACAGCAGCGGGATCAGCGCGATCGCGCACAGCATCTTGTATGCGTAGTTGAGCGAGCTGACCGCAAGAAACAGCGATGTCGGCCACTTCTGCGGGCCGAGCACGAAGGCGATCCAGATCACCACGAAGCTGTCCACCAGCTGCGACACCGCCGTGGAGCCGGTGGCGCGCAGCCACACATGCCGCTCGCCGGTGGCCCGGCGGATGCGATGGAACACGGTCACGTCGATCAGCTGCCCGACCACGAACGCCACCAGGGAGCCGGCGATCGTCCAAAGTCCCTGGCCGAACACCGCCGCGAAGGCGGCCTGGTAGTCGGGCACGCCCTGGGCCACGGCGGCCTGGCGCCACCAGCCGGCCGGCGCGAGCGAGATCGCGGCGAACGCGAACAGGACGCCGTAGCAGATCAGCCCGGCGGCCAGCCAGGAGATGAAGCGCACGCCGCGTCGGCCGAAGAACTCGTTGATGGTGTCGGTCATGATGAACACCACCGGCCACAGCAGCGTGCCGGCAGTGAAGCTCAGCGAACCGGTCTGGCCGAACAGGTTCCACTCCAGCGGCGCCACGCCGAGGGTGTCCTCGAGCGCGAAGATCTTGACCCCGATGAACTCCGCCAGCACCGCGTTGGCGCAGAAGAACGCCGCCAGCACGATGAACAGGCGCACCGCACGGTCGTCCAGCACGCGTGCGGCCGGCACGCTCACACGCGCTCGCCGGAGCGGGTGAACGGAATGCTGTCCGGCGCCACCGCGCCGCCGGAAATGATGAAGCCCATCGCCTGGTCCACGGTCCAGTCGGTCGGGGTCAGCAGTTCCACCGGCACCACTTCCAGGTAGCCGGAAGTGGGGTTGGGGGTGGTCGGTACGTAGACCGCGGCCAGTTCGCGGCCGGTGCCTTCCTCGTGCAGCACCCGGGTCACCAGGCCGATCGACTTCATGTCGCGGTGCGGAAAGTCGATCAGCACCACGCGCTGGGTGCTGCCGGGCTTGGTCTGCAGGATGTCCAGCAGCTTGCGCGCGCTGGTGTAGATCACGTTGGCCAGCGGCACCCGCGCGATCACCGCCTCGAACCAGCCCAGCAACCGCTGCCCGACCACGCGCCGCGCCAGCG
This sequence comes from Pseudoxanthomonas sp., assembly GCA_052039535.1. Classification (GTDB taxonomy): domain Bacteria; phylum Pseudomonadota; class Gammaproteobacteria; order Xanthomonadales; family Xanthomonadaceae; genus Pseudoxanthomonas. The sequence goes on along the minus strand of JBQGEI010000198.1, from coordinate 4,091 downwards.
CGCCGACGCCCAGTATCACCAGCATCGTGGCCAGCAGGGCGATGGTGTTCTGCACCCACAGCGCCTGCACCCAGCCCAGGTAGCCGGGGAAGGACGCGGCGATGCGCTGCGACAGCGGCACCACCCATGGGCTGCTGATGCCCGACAGCAGGACGAAGACGAACTTCACCACCACCCAGGTCAGCCACAGGGGCAGCAGGGTCAGCAGTCCGGTGATGAACAGGCGTTGCAGGGAGGTGCGCTGGTGCGCATGGGGGTCGTGGGACATCCGGCGATTGTAGCGCCGGTGGCTGCTATCCTGCGGCCCGGCAAGGGATGCCGACGGGGGTCGCATGGTCCGTTTCCTCAAGTGGTTGCTGGCAGCTGCGGCGGTGGTCGTGCTGGGCGTGGCCGGGGCATATGGGGTGTCCCGCGCGATGGGCCCATCGGAGCTCGAGCGCGAGGCGCTGGCCCTGGTCGACGCGTCGCCGGCACCGCCGGCGCGCGACGGATTCGCCGCGCTCTACACCGCCGCCCATGACGTGCCAGAAGCCGCGCAGGCGAGCCTGCTGGAGGAAGACGTGCGTCGCCTGGCGGCGACCCCGCTCTCCGCGGACGGCGCCAGCGACTGGAGCAGCCTCCTGCAGGAGCGCCGGTCGCTGGTGGATGCGCGCGCCGACGACCCGGCCTGGTGCAACCTGCGCGACGCCACCTGCCTGGCGACGGTGCGCAGCGCCCGGGACGCCTACGCCGGGTTGCTGGAGCGCCATGCCCGGCTGCTCGATCGCGCCGAGGCGCTGCAGGGATACGACGGGTTTCCCAATCCCTTCCCGTCGCGCCTGGACACGCCGATCCCGTCCTACCAGGTCTTGTTCCGGCTGACCACGCGGACCGCCTGGCGCTTCGCCCAGGGCCAGGTGGACCAGGCGCTGGCCGATGCGTGCAGCGATGTGGCGATGGGACGGCGCATGATCGACGCCGGCGATTCGCTCATCGGCAGCATGGTGGCCGCCGCCCTGGTGCAGGGCAACGCCCAGCTGCTGGCGCAGATGCTGGCCGAGCTGCCACGCGACCATCCATTGCCCGGCCAGTGCCACCAGGCGTTCGAGCGGTCCCCGGCGCTGGAGCAGGGCGTGTGCCGGACGATGCTCAGCGAAGGCCGCTTCATGGCCGGGGGGCTTCGCAGCCAGGGAGGTTCGGCGGCGTCCGCGGCGGCCGTGGCCGGCGAGGTGCCGTCCTGGATGGCCGGCGCCCTGTTTGATATCGAAAAGACGGCCGCCAGGGTGGCCCCGACCTTCGCCTGGTATTGCGGTGACGAGGTTCGCCAGCTGCTGGCACAGGACAAGCCGCTGCGCGCGCCACCCCTGCCGCCGTCGCGCCGCTCGCTGGCCTGCCTGTCCAACCCGGTCGGCTGCATCCTGGCCGACATCGCCCACCCGGCCTATGGCGACTACGGCATGCGCCTGCAGGACACCGATGCCCGGCTGCGGACCATGCGCACGCTGCTTTGGCTGCGCGACCAGGCCGGACCGGTCGACGCGTCCACCCTGGGGCGTGTCCCCGCCGCGCTGCGCAGCGGGGCGCGCCCGTTCCGGCTCGACCCGCAGGCCGGAACCCTGGCCACGCCGGTGTACTCGGCCGCGGGGCGCGACACCGGCGGCAGCTGGTCGGTGCCGCTGCCGGCCAGCCGGTTTCAGGCTGCCGCGTCGTCGCCCTGAGTTGGGCGCCGGTCCGGCTTGCGCCGCACGTACACCTGCTTGCGCACGCGTGCCACCACCTCGCCGGTGGCGTCGACGATCTCGTTCTCGAACCAGTGCAGGTACTTGGCGCCGCCGGCGGTGGCCTGTCGCACCTCGGCAAGCACTTCCGGGGTGATGCGGAACTCGGTCCGGACAGTGCCACGCCCCGGTTTGAGGAAGTCGATGCTGCCGGACTGGTCCCACACGTAATAGTCCCGGCCAAGCTGCTGCATCAACAGCAGCATCCAGAAGGGGTCGCTCATCGCGAACAGGCTGCCGCCGAAGTGCGTGCGCACGTAATTGCGGTTCCAGGGGCGCATGCGCAGCTCGACCCGGGCGTGGCTCCAGTCGCTGGCGATGCCGGCCACATGGATGCCGGTGAACAGGAACGGCGGCCACAGGTTCATGCCGTGGCGCAGCAGGGTGGGGCTCATGCGGTCGCAGGGACGAGGGGGGCAGGGGGTTGGCGAGCCTACCATGCGCACAGGTACGGAAAAGCGGTCAAGCGCGCCTCCGAACCGGGCCCTGGGCTAGACTGTCGGCCTTTTCCGGCCTCCACGGCCCCTGAACGGAACCGACCTTTCCGCATGAGCTGGCTCAGCAAACTGATGCCCTCCGGCATCCGCACCGAAAGCGCCGCCAACCGCAAACGCAATGTCCCCGAGGGGTTGTGGGAGAAGTGCGACCGCTGCGGCGCCGCCCTCTACGGCCCTGAGCTGGAGGAGAACCTGGAGGTGTGCCCCAAGTGCGCCTTCCACATGCCGATCCGCGCCCGCGCCCGCCTGGCCTCGCTGTTCGACCCCGGCAGTACCACCGAGATCGCCGCGCGCCTGGCGCCGACCGACGTGCTCAAGTTCCGCGACCAGAAGCGCTACGCCGACCGGATCAAGTCCACCCAGAAGGCCACCGGCGAGTACGACGCGCTGGTGGCGATGGAGGGCACCCTCAAGGGCAGCGCCCTGGTCGCCAGCTCGTTCGACTTCGCCTACATGGGTGGCTCGATGGGGTCGGTGGTGGGCGAGAAGTTCACCCTGGCCGCCGAGCGCGCGCTGGAGCTGGGCTGCCCGTTCGTCAACTTCTCCGCCAGCGGCGGCGCCCGCATGCAGGAGAGCCTGTTCTCGCTGATGCAGATGGCCAAGACCTCCGCCGCGCTGGGCCGCCTGCGCGCGGCCGGACTGCCGTACGTGTCGGTGCTGACCCACCCGACCACCGGCGGCGTGTCGGCCTCCTTCGCGATGCTGGGCGACCTCAACATCGCCGAGCCGGAAGCCCTGATCGGCTTCGCCGGCCCGCGCGTGATCGAGCAGACCGTGCGCGAGAAGCTGCCGGAGGGCTTCCAGCGCTCGGAGTTCCTGCTCGAGCATGGCGCGATCGACCAGATCTGCGACCGTCGCGAGCTGCGTGAGCGGCTGGCCACCCTGCTGGCGATGATGATGCGCCAGCCGCGCCCGCAGGCCGACGGCAGCCAGGACGCGGCATGAGCGCCGCCCGCCGTTACTTCGGGACCGACGGCATCCGCGGCCGGGTCGGCCAGGGCGCGATCTCGGCCGATTTCGTGCTGCGCCTGGGCAATGCCCTGGGCCGGGTGCTCGCCCAGGGGCGCGGCAGCCGCCCCACCGTGGTGATCGGCAAGGACACCCGCATCTCCGGCTACATGTTCGAGGCGGCGCTGGAAGCCGGGCTGGTCGCCGCCGGGGTCAACGTGCAGATGCTGGGGCCGATGCCGACCCCCGCGGTGGCGTTCCTGACCCGCACCCTCGGCGCGGACGCAGGCATCGTCATCAGTGCCTCGCACAACCCGCATTACGACAACGGCATCAAGTTCTTCTCCGCCGAGGGCGAGAAGCTGGACGACGCCACCGAGCTGGCGATCGAGGCCGCACTGGATGCGCCGTTCGCCACGGTCGAGTCCGAGCATCTGGGCAAGGTGGTCCGTGCACGCGATGCGGTCGGCCGCTACGTCGAGTTCTGCAAGGCCTCGGTGCCGCGGGGGTTCGACCTGCGCGGGCTCAAAGTGGTGCTCGATTGCGCCCACGGCGCCAACTACCACGTGGCGCCACTGCTGTTCCGCGAGCTTGGCGCCGACGTGGTGGCGATCGGTGCCGCGCCGGATGGCGTGAACATCAACGCCGGCGTGGGCTCGATGCATATCGGGAACCTCGCCGCCAAGGTGCGGGAGACCGGCGCGGACCTCGGCATCGCCTTCGATGGCGACGGCGACCGGGTACTGATGGTCGATGGGCAGGGCCGGCCGGTGGACGGCGATGGTCTGCTTTACGTCCTGGCCCGTGACTGGCAGGCCAGTGGCCGCCTGCGCGGCCCGGTGGTCGGCACCTTGATGACCAACTACGGCCTGGAGCGCGCGCTGGAGCA
>JBQGEI010000197.1:0-1613 GCA_052039535.1 Pseudoxanthomonas sp. | reverse complement strand
TCTTCGGTGGCGAAGGCGTTTTCCTGGCCACGCTTACCGGGCCGGGCAAGGTCTGGCTGCAGTCGCTGCCGTTCTCGCGCCTGGCCGGACGCATGCTCGCCGCCGCCCCTCAGGGGGGCGGCCAGAACCGGGGCGAAGGCTCGGTCCTGGGTGGGCTGGGCCGCATCCTCGACGGCGACAACCGCTTCTGAGGTCGCCGGCGCGGGCCGCCTGGCGCCGTCCGCAGCCGCGCCACCGCCGCCGGCCGTTCAACCGGCGGCGGTGGTGCGGGAGGGTTGAGGCCCTCCCGCGCCGGCGCTTCCCGCAGCGCGGATCGACGCCTTCCGGGCAGCCGGCACCGGACCGGTAGTCGGGCCGCAGTGCCGCTGGTGCCGGGTGGGGATACCACGACGGCCGCAGAACGCAGAGGGCAGTCCCGGTATGGAACCGGTACAGCGCAGATGCTCCGCCCGGCGGCCACGTGCAGGCGCGGCAACGGCACGCTCGCCACGAGCGTTCCGCGGCGCCGGCACGCCGGGCAGGCACATCGGCGCGCACCGACGAGGCCGTCGGGCAGTTCCACCTCCAGCGGCACCGCACCGCCGTGGCGAGCGTGCGCGATGCACCCGCTGCACGGGGACGCTGCGACGCGCGCGACCGTCATGTCCGCATCGACAGGCGAACCATGCGGCGACACCTGCGACGGGCACCGCCGGTGAGCGCCACGGTCGATCCACGCCGGGCCGCGTCCCCGCAGGGTTCAGCTGGCCGGGTCCTCCAGGGTGAGGCTGGCATGGCGCTCCCGGGCGCCACGGGCGATGGTGCACACCGCGCGCACCCGGCGGTCAGCCACGCGCAGGCTGCCTTCCACCTGGAGGACCTGGCCGCGGTCGCTGTAGCGGGAGGTCCACTGGTACACCTGCTCGCCGCGCGCCACGTAGCGTGCGCGGGTCTGCTCGCGGCACCATGGCTCCAGTTCGCTGGCCTGCCCGATCACCCGTTCGTGATGGTCGGGGTGGACGTGGGCCGCGTCCTGGGCCACGGCGGTGGCGACGGGCAAGGTGCAGAGCAGCGCGGCGATGGCAAGGCGGGACTTCTGCATGGAACCCTCCGGCATGCGGGAACGGGCCCACGTTAGCGCAGCGGGCCGCCGCGTTCACGCCGCCGGCAGCGGCAACCCCGCGTACGCCTTGACCGTGCGCAGCACGAAGCTGGAATTGACGTCGGCCACGCCCGAATCGTTGAGCAGTCGGTCCAGCAGGAACCGCGAGAAGTGTTCCAGGTCCGCCACGTGCACATGCAGCTGGTAGTCCATGTCACCGGTGAGTGCGTGGCAGGTGACGACCTCGTCCCAGCCCTGCACCCGCTCGATGAAGCGCTCGATGACCGCCACGCCATGCTTCTCCAGCTGCACCCGCACCACCGCCTGCAGACCAAGGCCCAGGGCCTGCGGATCCAGCCGCGCGCCATAGCCGGCGATCACGCCGGCCGCCTCCAGGCGCTGGATCCGGCGCAGGCAGGCCGAGGGGCTGAGGCTCACCCGGGCGGCGAGCTCGGCATTGGCGGCGCGACCCTCGCGCTGGAGCAGCGCCAGCAGGCGCAGGTCGGTGCGGTCGAGTGGAACGGATGCGGTC
>JBQGEI010000196.1:0-2118 GCA_052039535.1 Pseudoxanthomonas sp. | reverse complement strand
GTCATCAGGCTGCCGAGCACGCTCATGTACCAGAACACGCGCGGGATCACCGGCTTGCCCGCACGGCGCGAAGCCACGAACTGGACCACCCAGCGCCCGCCGAACATCAGCGCGCCGGTATAGCCGATCAGCTTCCAGCCGGTGACGTGCAGGCCGCTCCAGGCCAGCCATTCGAGTTGCTGGTCGAGCATCTCAGTATTCCTCCACCCGGGTTCGGCGGCTGCGGGCGATCAGCCAGGCGACGCCGCGCAGGTCGCGGATTCCCACCAGCGCCCGGCCCAGGTTGTTGTACTTGGACACGCCGGAGGTGCGCGCGCGATGGGCCACCGGCACGCTCTCGGTCCGCCAGCCGGCCCGCTGCACCAGCGCCGGCAGGTAGCGGTGCATGTGGTCGAAATAGGGCAGGTCCAGGAACACCTCGCGCTCGAACAGCTTGATGCCGCAGCCGGTGTCCGGGGTGTCGTCGGCGAGCATGCGCGCGCGGATGCGGTTGGCCCAGCGGCTGGCCCAGCGCTTGGAGCCGGAATCCTTGCGGTCCACCCGCCAGCCGGCGAACAGCTTGACTTCCGGGCCGGCGGCCTCGCGGGCGGCGATCAGCCTGGGGATGTCGGCCGGGTCGTTCTGGCCGTCGCCGTCGAGGGTGGCGACCCACGTCGCGCGCGCGGCCTTGACCCCGCTGCGCACCGCCGTGCTCTGCCCGCTCTGGGCCACGTGGTGCAGCACCCGCAGTTCCGGCACGTCGGCCGTGAGCGCCTGCAGCACGGCCAGCGAATCGTCGGTGGAGTGGTCGTCCACGTAGATGATCTCGAACGGCAGGCGCCCGCGCAGTGCGGCGATGACCTCGCCCACCAGCGGGGCGATGTTGTCGCGCTCGTTGAACACGGGGACTACGACGGAAAGCTGCGGATCGGTCATGGTGGCTTCGGGGGAGAGCGACATAGGTGGACGCAGGCCGGGCTCAGGCGTGGTTCCCGAAATAGTCCCGGCACCAGTGCACCACCGGCGGCAGGCCGGTCTCGATCGGGGTGCGCGGCTGGAACCCGAACGCCCCGGCGGCGCGGCGGGTATCGGCCATGGTCTCGATCATGTCACCGGGCTGCATCGGCCTGTAGCGCTTCCGCGCCGGCACGCCGGCGGCCTGTTCGATCACCGCGATGAAGTGCTCCAGCTCCACCGGCGTGTGGTTGCCCAGGTTGAAGACCGCATGCGCTGCCGCCTCGTCCGCCGGGCGGTCCAGCGCGCCGAGGATGCCGGCCACGATGTCGGAAACATGTGTGAAGTCGCGGCGCATCCGGCCCTGGTTGAACACCTCGATGGGCCGGCCGGCCAGCACCGCGCGGGAGAACAGCAGCGGCGCCATGTCCGGGCGGCCCCATGGGCCGTACACGGTGAAGAAGCGCAGCCCGGTGGCCCGCAGGCCATAGAGCTGGGCGTAGGTGTACGCCATCAGCTCGTTGGCGGCCTTGGTTGCCGCGTACAGCGAGCGCGGGCGGTCCACGCGCTGGTCTTCGGAAAACGGCGGGGTGGCCGAGTCGCCATAGACCGAGCTGCTGGAGGCGTAGACCAGATGTTCCACGCCGCCGTGCCGGCATTGCTCGAGCACGTTGACGAACCCGTCGAGGTTGCTGGCCACGTAGGCGTGCGGGTTTTCCAGCGAATAGCGCACCCCCGCCTGCGCGGCTAGGTGGATGACCCGTTTCGGGCGCACCTCGGCGAACAGCGCGGCCAGGCCGGCGCTGTCGGTCAGGTCCAGGCGACGGATGTCCACGCCGGGGCACAGCGCGGCGACCCGGTCGTGCTTGAGCGCCGGGTCGTAGTAGTCGTTGTAGCTGTCCAGCCCGACCACGGCGGTGCCGCGTTCGGCCAGGGCCCTGCAGGTGTAGGCGCCGATGAAGCCGGCGGCACCGGTGACGAGGACGCTCATGGGGAGTTGGCCCGTGTCGGCTTGGGGGAGTGTCGCAGGCGTCACGTCGCGCCGGAACCGGTCCGGTGCGACGCCACGCTCAGTCGCGCTGGCCGCGCAGTCGTTCCAGCACCCCGTCCAGGGTGTCCAGGTCGGTGTAGTGGATCACCAGCCGGCCCTTGCCGCTGCGGCCGTGGGCGATGGCGACCTTGGCC
>JBQGEI010000195.1:0-1768 GCA_052039535.1 Pseudoxanthomonas sp. | reverse complement strand
TCGCGCAGTGGCGCCAGGAACTGCTTCGCGCGCGCGGCCGCGTCCTCGACACCGCCCGCACCGGCCAGTGCCGACACCAGCGCCGAGCCCACCACCACCCCGTCCGCGTCCAGCGACATCGCGCGTGCACTGGCCGCATCCTTGATGCCGAAGCCCGCCACCACCGGCACTTTCGCCGTGGCGCGCAGCTCCTGCAGGCGCAGCCCGGCCGCGCCCGTGTCCAGATGGTCCGCCCCGGTGACCCCCGCATAGCTCACGTAGTACAGGTACCCGCGCGCACTGGCGCTGAGCATCGCCCCGCGCTCGCCCGATGTGGTCGGCGAGGCCAGCATCACCAGCGCCAGTCCCGCCGCATCGAAGGCCGACAGGAACTCCGGCGCCTCCTCCGGCGGCAGGTCCACCAGCAGCACGCCGTCCACGCCCGCGGCCACCGCATCGGCGGCAAACGCGGCGCCACCGCGGATCTCCACCGGGTTGAGGTAGCCCATCAGCACCACGGGCGTGGTGGCGTCCTGCGCGCGGAAGGCGCGCACCGTATCCAGCACGTAGGCCATGCCCGCGCCGCGGGCCAGCGCGCGCTCGGAGCTGCGCTGGATCACCGGGCCATCAGCCATCGGGTCGGAGAACGGGACGCCCAGCTCGATGCAGTCGGCGCCGGCGGCGACCAGGGCGTGCATCACCGGCACCGTGGCCTCCAGCGACGGATCGCCGGCGGTGAGGAACGGGATCAGGGCCTTGCGGCCGTCGGCGCGAAGGCGGGAGAAAGCGGTATCGATGCGGCTCATTGCAGGTCCGGGTTCAGCGCGCGCTGGCGCGCGGCGGTGGAAGGATGACGGGCGCGGAAGACTGCGCGCAGCTCACAGCTCGATTCCCTCGCGCGCGGCGATGGTGTGCACGTCCTTGTCGCCGCGACCGGACAGGTTGCACAGCACCAGCTTGTCCTTCGGCAGCTCGCGCGCCAGCTTGATCGCCTGGGCCACCGCATGGCTGGATTCCAGCGCCGGCAGGATGCCCTCGGTGCGGGTGAGGCGGTGGAAGGCTTCCAGCGCCTCGGCATCGGTGACGCCCACGTATTCGGCGCGGCCGCTGTCCTTGAGGAACGAGTGCTCGGGCCCGACACCGGGATAGTCCAGCCCGGCGGAGATCGAGTGGGTTTCGGTGATCTGGCCATCGTCGTCGCAGATCACGTAGGTGCGGTTGCCATGCAGCACGCCGACCCGGCCCGCCGACAGCGATGACGCATGGCGACCGGTCTCGATGCCCTCGCCCGCCGCCTCGGCGCCGACGATGCGCACCTGGCGGTCGTTGAGGAAGGCGTGGAACAGGCCGATGGCATTGCTGCCGCCACCGACGCAGGCGGTGATCGCGTCCGGCAGGCGGCCGTAGTCGGCAAGCATCTGCGCGCGGGCCTCGCGCCCGACGATCGCGTTGAAATCCCGCACCATGCGCGGGTACGGGTCGGGCCCGGCGACGGTGCCGATGATGTAGAAGGTGTCCTGCACGTTGGTCACCCAGTCGCGCATCGCCTCGTTGAGCGCGTCCTTCAGCGTGGCCGAGCCGCTGGTCACCGGGACCACCGTCGCGCCGAGCAGCTTCATGCGGTAGACGTTGATCTTCTGCCGCTCGATGTCGGTGGCGCCCATGTACACCACGCATTCCAGGCCCAGCCGCGTGGCGACCGTGGCGCTGGCCACGCCGTGCTGGCCGGCGCCGGTCTCGGCGATGATCCGCTTCTTGCCCATCCGCGCGGCCAGCAGGGCCTGGCCGA
>JBQGEI010000194.1:0-11662 GCA_052039535.1 Pseudoxanthomonas sp. | reverse complement strand
GATCGCCGCTTCCAGCGCCGGATGGGTCGCCGCCATGCACTGGAGGGTGGCGTCGTCCAGGCCGGAGGTGAGGCGGGTGCCGGCATGGGCGCGCAGCGGGGCGAGGGGGGCGATAACGGACATGGCAGCCTCCGGTTCGGGCCGGCGCCGGTGCCCGCGAATACTCGCGGCACCGCCGGGCCGGCAATGCGGGTGACGCCGGCACGGATGCGGGCGGTATCCCCCATCTTAAGCGGGCTTAATCGTCACTTTGCAGCGTTGTATCGGCGAAAACGTGGCATGATTCCGTCGAATCGACGACAAGGACTTGCGAAGTGAGGGTTTCCGATCCGGAAGAGCGCCTGTTGGCGCTGCTGCGCGAGAACGCGCGCTGTTCCACCGCCGAGCTGGCGCGCCGGCTCGGCCTGTCGCGCACCACGGTCCAGAGCCGCATCGACCGCCTGGAGAAGCAGGGCGTGATCCGGGGCTATGCGGTGCGCCTGGACGAAGGCTTCGAGCGCGGCCGCATCCGCGCCCACATCCTCATCACCGTCTCGCCCAAGCGCATGGCCGCGGTGGTCAAGGCGCTGGCGGACATGCCCGAAGTGCGCGCGCTGCACTCGGTCAGCGGGGCCCACGACCTGGTGGCGCTGGGCGTGGCCGGGGACGTCGGCGCGATGGACGAGCTGACCGACCGCATCGGCGCGGTGGACGGGGTCGAACGCACCTCCTCCTCGATCATCCTGTCCACCAAGTTCGAACGCTGAACCCGGACGGCCGGCCACTGGCCCGGTCGTACAATGTGCGCCCCCCGTCGCCCGCCGCCGCCTTGAAGACGTCCGATTTCCACTACGACCTGCCCGCGGAACTGATCGCGCAGGCGCCGCTGGCCGAACGCTCCGCCAGCCGGCTGCTGGTGGTGCCACCCGGCGCGGGCGCCTTCGCCGACCGCCACGTGCGCGACCTGCCGGAACTGCTGCAGCCCGGCGATCTGCTGGTGTTCAACGACACCCGGGTGATTCCCGCGCGGCTGTTCGGGCAGAAGCAGAGCGGTGGACGGGTCGAGATCCTGATCGAGCGGCTGCTGCCGCACGCGCAGGCCCGGGTGCAGATGCGCGCCAGCAAGTCGCCAAGGCCCGGCGCACGGATCGTGCTCGATGGGGGCGGCCACGCCGAGGTGGTGGGGCGCGACGACGCATTCTTCGTGCTGCGCTTCGAAGTCGGCGAGCCGCTGGAGCAGTGGCTGGCCCGGGTCGGGCGCCTGCCGCTGCCGCCCTATATCCAGCGCCAGCCGGACGCGGCCGATGCCGAGCGCTACCAGACCGTGTTCGCGCGCGAGGTCGGCGCGGTGGCCGCACCCACCGCCGGCCTGCATTTCGACCACGCCCTGCTGGAGCGGCTGCGCGGCCGCGGCATCGGATTCGGGCATGTCACCTTGCACGTGGGCGCCGGTACCTTCCAGCCGGTGCGGGTGGATGACGTGACCCGGCACGCCATGCACAGCGAATGGATCCAGGTCGGGCCGGAACTGGTGGACCAGGTCGACCGGACCCGCGCCGCCGGCGGACGCGTGGTCGCGGTGGGGACCACCGTGGTGCGCGCGTTGGAGAGCGCCTGGCGCACCAGCGACGCCGTGCCCGATGGCGCGCTGCAGCCGTTCACCGGCGACACCCGCATCTTCATCTATCCCGGCTACCGCATCCGCAGCGTGGATGCGCTGGTGACCAACTTCCACCTGCCGGAAAGCACCCTGCTGATGCTGGTGTCGGCCTTCGCCGGCAAGGAGCGCATCTTCGACGCGTACCGGCACGCCGTGGAGCAGCGCTACCGCTTCTTCTCCTACGGCGACGCGATGCTGCTGTGGGGGTTGCCCGGCTGAGCCGGCGGCCGGGCTACAGCGGGCGCTTGCCCGGATCGCCCTGGACCTCGCGCACGAGCCTGGGCACCAGGTAGCCGGACAGGCGGGCGGCCAGCTGCCGGTGCAGCTCGCGCGCCTGCGCGTCGTCGACCTCGAAATGGGCCGCGCCCTGGATCCGGTCCAGCTGGTGCAGGTAGTACGGCAGCACCCCCGCCGCGTACCCGCGCTCGCACAGCGCGGCCAGCGCCTCGACGCTGTCGTTGACCCCGCGCAGCAGCACCGCCTGGTTGAGCAGGGTGGCGCCGGTGCGGCGCAGGCGCGCCATCGCCGCGTCCACCGTCGCGTCGAACTCGCTGGCGTGGTTGGCGTGGATCACGAACGCCACCGGCCAGGGCAGGGCGGCCAGCCAGTCCAGCAGGGCGTCGTCGATGCGCTCGGGCAGCACCACCGGCAGCCGGCTGTGGATGCGCAGGCGCCGGATGTGCGGAATCGCCGCCAGTTGCGCGGTCAGTTCGGCCAGCTTGGGCGTGGCCAGTGACAGCGGATCGCCGCCGGAGAGGATGACCTCCTCGACCCCGGGATCGGCCGCGATCGCGGCGACCGCGCCGGCCCAGCCATCACGGGCCGCGGTCTGCTCGGCATACGGGAAGTGGCGGCGGAAGCAGTAGCGGCAGTTGACCGCGCAGCTGCCGGTGGCCACCAGCAGGGCCCGGCCGCGGTACTTCTGGATCACGCCGTCGGCCTTCCACGCCGCGCCGTCGCCGACCGCGTCCAGGGCGAAACCCGGCACCACGCGCTCTTCGTCCACCACCGGCAGCACCTGGCGCAGCAGCGGGTCGTGCAGGTCGCCGTGGCGCATCCGGGCAATGAAGCCGCGCGGCACGCGGACCGGGAACTGGCGCGCGGCCGCGTCGGAGATTCCCGCGGCGACCGCGTCCAGGCCCAGCAGGGCCAGCAGCTCGCGCGGATCGCGCACGGCCTCGCGCCACAGGCGCTGCCAGCGGGCCGGAACGGCGGCGGGGAAGGGCGCCGGGACCGGGTCCGGCTGCATGGGCGTGGGGGCTGCAGGTATCATGTGTGGCCTGGAGACGGCCCGCCGGCAACGGCGGGCGCCTGCATTCTAACCGCCGCATCAACGCGCAGCCGCCCCGGGCGGCCGCGCCTACCCCAAGGAGTTCCCATGGCCTCTTACGGCATGAACGACGTCAAGAACGGGATGAAGATCCTGGTCAACAATGAACCTGCGGTCATCACCGACACCGAGTACGTCAAGCCGGGCAAGGGCCAGGCCTTCACCCGCGTCAAGTACCGCCAGATCCGCACCGGCCGCGTGCAGGAAGTCACCATGAAGTCCACCGACTCGCTCGAGGCGGCGGACGTGGTCGACACCGACATGCAGTACCTGTACTCCGACGGCGAGTACTGGCACTTCATGCAGCAGGAGACCTTCGAGCAGGTCCAGGCCGACAAGGCCGGCGTCGGCGACGCCGCCAAGTGGCTCAAGGGCGAGGAGGAGTGCGTGGTGACCCTGTACAACGGCTCGCCGATCCAGGTCACCCCGCCCAATTTCGTCGAGCTCAAGATCGTCGAGACCGACCCGGGCGTGAAGGGCGACACCGCCGGCACCGGCGGCAAGCCGGCCACCCTGGAGACCGGCGCGGTGGTCCGCGTGCCGCTGTTCGTGGCGCAGGACGAGGTGATCAAGGTCGACACCCGCTCGGGCGAGTACGTCTCGCGCGTTAAGTAAGCGATGTCCGGGTCCGACCTGCGTCAGCCCTGCGACCTGCTGATCGAGGCCGGCTGGGTGGTCCCGGTCGAACCGCACGGCGTGGTCCTGGAGGATCACGCCGTCGCCGTTTCCGCGGGGCGGATCGTGGCCGTGCTGCCGGTGGCCGAGGCGCGCGCGCGATTTGCCGCCGCCGAAGTGGTGCAGCGCCCCGGGGCGGCGTTGCTGCCGGGCCTGGTCAACGCCCACACCCACAACCCGATGAGCCTGCTGCGCGGCATCGCCGACGACCTGCCGCTGATGACCTGGCTGCAGGAGCACATCTGGCCGGTGGAGGCGGCGGTGATCGGGCCGGAGTTCGTGGCCGACGGCATGGCCCTGGCCATCGCCGAGATGCTGCGCGGCGGCACCACCTGCGCCAACGAGAACTACTTCTTCCCGGACGTGCAGGCCGCCGTCTACAAGCAGCACGGGTTCCGCGCGCTGGTCGGGCTGCCGGTGATCAACTTCCCCACCGCCTGGGCGCGCAGCGACGACGAGTATTTCGACAAGGCCGGCGAGGTCCACGACCAGTGGCGCGACGACCCGCTGGTGGGCACCGCGTTCGCCCCGCATGCGCCGTATACCGTCAGCGACGCCAACTTCGAGCGGGTGCGGATGCTGTCCGACCAGCTCGACACCCAGGTCCACCTGCACACCCACGAAACGGCGCAGGAAATCGCCGATTCGCTGAAGCAGTACGGCCAGCGCCCGCTGGCGCGCCTTGACCGGCTGGGACTGGTCAGCGACCGCCTGGTCGCGGTGCACATGACCCAGCTGACCGAGGCCGAGATCCACCTGTGTGCCGAGCGCGGCGTGCACGTGGCCCACTGCCCCGAATCCAACCTCAAGCTCGCTTCCGGCTTCTGCCCGGCCTGCGCGCTGCAGCGGGCAGGGGTGAACCTGGCCATCGGTACCGATGGCTGCGCCAGCAACAACGACCTGGACATGTTCGGCGAGCTGCGTACCGCGGCGCTGCTGGCCAAGGCCGTGGCCAACGACGCCACCGCGCTGGACGCGGCCACCACCCTGCGCGCGGCGACCCTGGGCGGCGCCCGGGCCCTGGGCCTGGGCGAGCGGATCGGCTCGATCGAGCCGGGCAAGGAGGCCGACCTGGTGTGCGTGGACCTGTCCACCCTGGAGACCCAGCCGCTGCACCACGTACTGTCGCAGCTGGTCTATGCCAGCGGTCGCCAGCTGGTGAGCGATGTGTGGATTGCCGGCCGGCGCAAGCTGGACGCGCGGGTGCTGGTGGACATGGACCTGGACGCGGTGCTCGCCAACGCGCGCCAGTGGCGGCAGCGGATCGCCGCGCTCGGCCGCTGAGGCGGCGCGGCCGCCGGCTCGCGCGGCCATCGCGCCGCGCTGGCCTACAATGGCGGCCTTGCTGAGGAACCACGCCCCATGACGACCCAGGCCGACGCCACCGGCGCCAACTACCACCAGGCCGAACTGGACAAGTTCGCGGCGCTGGCCAACCGCTGGTGGGATCCGGACGGGCCGCAGCGTGCGCTGCACGTGCTCAACCCGGTGCGGCTGGAGTACGTGGCCGCGCGCGCCCCGCTGGCCGGCAGCGCGGTGCTGGACGTGGGCTGCGGCGGGGGGCTGCTGAGCGAGGCCCTGGCCCGTGCCGGCGCCCGCGTCACCGCCGCCGACCTGGCCCCCGAACTGGTCAAGGTCGCGCGCCTGCATTCGCTGGAGTCCGGGGTGCAGGTCGAGTACCTGGTGCAGCCGGTGGAGGCGCTGGCGCAGGAGCGCCCCGGCAGCTTCGACGCGGTCACCTGCATGGAGATGCTCGAGCACGTACCGGATCCGGGCGCGATCATCGCCGCCTGCGCCAGGCTGCTGCGACCCGGCGGGCGCCTGTTCCTGTCCACGCTCAACCGCACCCCGGCCGCCTTCGCGCTGGCCATCGTCGGTGCCGAGTACGTGGCCCGGCTGCTGCCCAAGGGCACGCACCGGTATGCCGACTTCATCAAGCCGTCCGAGCTGGCGGCCTGGCTGCGCGACGCCGGCCTGCAGCTGGAGGATGTCAGCGGCCTGTTCTACGACCCGCTGCGCCAGCGCGCCAGCCTCTCGCGCCAGACCGGCGTGAATTACCTGGCCTGCGCGGTGAAGCCGTGACCGCAGCCTGCGGCGCACGCTTCCCCCGCGTGGCACTGTTCGACCTCGACGGCACCCTGCACGACAGTGCACCGGACATGGTGGCCACCGCCAACCGGATGCTGGCCGCGCGCGGTCGCCCCGGGGTGGACGCGGCGCGGCTGCGCCGGCACGTCTCCAAGGGCGCGCGGGCGATGGTCGCGGTGACCTTCCCCGAGCTGGACGAGGCGGGCCGCGAGGCGCTGGTGCCGGAATTCCTGGAGGTCTACCGCCAGGAGCTGGGGCGCCACAGCCGCCTGTTCGACGGCGTCGGCCAGATGCTGGCGGCGCTGGAGGCCGACGGCGCGCGCTGGGGCATCATCACCAACAAGGCCGAGTACCTCGCCCGCGACGTGGTCGCCGCGCTAGGCTGGGAGCAGCGCTGTGCCGTGCTGGTCGGCGGTGACACCTACCCGGAGAAGAAGCCGCATCCGTTGCCGCTGCTGGAGGCCGCCCGCATCCTGGGCGTGGCGCCCTCGGACTGCGTGTACGTGGGCGACGACGAACGCGACGTCCTGGCCGCGCGCGCCGCCGGTATGCCGTCGGTCGCGGTGCTGTGGGGCTACCGGCTGGAGGGCGACGACCCGCTCGCGTGGCAGGCCGCGCGCGTCGCGGCCGAGCCCCGCGAGCTTGCCTCGCCAGCGGCCTGGCCGCGCGCCTGACGCACGTGGCGCCCGCGGCCCCGCGCCGCGCCCCGGACCTTCCCATGAGCACCCCCACCGCACTCGACAGCTTCCTCGACAAGTGGCGCCAGCGCTGGCCCGAATGGGCCGTGGCCGAGGTATTCGTGCCGGTGCCGCAGCGGAGCCGGGTCGTGGCCTGGTTCGCGCTGCTGCAGGAGTTCGACGACATCCTCAACATCGCCGGTGATCCGTTGCCGGCCGATGCCAAGCTGGGCTGGTGGGCGACCGAGCTGGGGGACTGGGCGCGCCACCGTTCGCGCCACCCGCTGGGGCGGCTCCTGGAGCCGTTGCCCGCACCGTGGGGCCCGCTGGCGGCCGCATTGCCTGCGCTGGTGGCCGCCCGTGAGCGCCCGGTCGATCCCGCCGCGGCCCTCGCCGCGCTGGACCAGTACTGCGAGGCGGTGGCGGCCGCGGAGGCGGTGGTCCTCGGCGGACCCGCACCGCAGCCGCGGCAGCTGGCCGCCCAGGTGCTGGCGACGCGGCTGGCCGAGGCCGGGCCACTGGCGGTACCGCGCAGCCTGCTGGGGGAGCAGGCCGATGCCGCGTCCGCCGCCCGCGCCCAGTGCGCGTGGGCCGATGCGCTACTGGACCGGTGGCCGTCCCGCACCCGTGGCGCAGGCCCGCGCCGGCTGTGGGCGGCACTGGCGCGGGCGCGCCTGCGTCCCCTGGCCTCGGGACGCCGCGTCACGGTCCACCCGCTGCGCACCCTCTGGACCGCCTGGCGCGCCGCCCGCGGCTGACCGCGCCGCATCGCTACGCTGCGTCCTGCAGGCGGGGCCACGCCCTACCGGCACACTCCGTCCCGCCGCCGCGCCCGGAGGGCTCGCCACGCCAGCGGCTACAATGGCGCGCCATCGCCCGGCGCGGCCATGGCCATGCAGCCGGCGCCGCCGCCGGGCGCACGGCCCCGCCGGACACCCCCATGGAACCTGCCGACCTCCCCATGTCCCTTACCGTTCCCGCAATTTCCCCCGTCGTCGAGGCGCTGCCGGATGTCGCCCACCAGCCGGCCAGCCTGGCCCGTCCGCTGGACTGGGTCGGCATGGAAGGCATCGCCATCCCGGTCCGCGTGACCGACGGCGCCGGCGGCCATGTCCAGGTCCCGGCCCAGGCGGACCTGGCGGTGAACCTGCAGCGTGCCGGCGAGCGTGGCATCCACATGTCACGGCTCTACATGCGCCTGCAGCAGTCGCTGGCCGGGCACGCGGTCACCCCCGCGGCCCTGCGCGGGATCCTGCAGGGCAGCGTCGATTCGCAGGCCGGCCTGTCGACCCGCGCACGCCTGCGCCTGCGCTACGAGGCGCTGCTGTTGCGCCGGGCACTGCGCAGCGACAACGCCGGCTGGAAGCGCTATCCGGTGGAGGTCGAGGCGCTGCTGGAGGATGGGCGCATGCGCCTGGTGCTCGGTTTCGGGGTCGAGTATTCGAGCACCTGTCCGTGCTCGGCCGCGCTGTCGCGCCAGTCCAACGCGGCGCGGCTGCGTGACGAATTCGGCGACGTGGAGGCGTTGACGGTGGCCCAGGTGGCTGGCTGGCTGGCATCCGAGCGCGGCATGGCCGCCACGCCGCATGCACAGCGCAGCCAGGCGAAGGTGCGGGTGGAGTTGCAGCCGGGACTGGACGAGCTGCCGCTGGTGGCGCTCATCGATGCGCTGGAGGCGGCGCTGGGCACCCCGGTGCAGACGGCGGTCAAGCGCGAGGACGAGCAGGCCTTCGCCGAGCTCAATGCCGCCAACCTGATGTTCTGCGAGGACGCGGCGCGGCGCGTGGCGTCGGTGCTTTCGTCCGAGCCCCGCGTGGTGCATTTCGAAGCGACGGTGTCGCACTTCGAGAGCCTGCATCCGCACGATGCGGTGGCCAGCGTCAGCGGGGCAGGCGGCGCAGCCTGAGCCGCCACGCCATGGCAGGCGCGGGTCTCCCGCCACCTTGCTGGCCGAAAAAAAAAGGGCGCGCCGTGGGTCGCGCCCTTCTTCAGTTACCGCCGGTCAGAAGTTGACCGTGAACCGTGCATTGAGGCCGGTGTCGTTGGCCTGGTCGGACTCGACGTGGCTCATGCCCAGCTCCAGCAGGCTGCGGGCGGACGTGCGGGCCGCCACGCCCAGCTGCGCGAGCACCGCCTCGTCCGTGATGGCCGGGCTGGCCACGCCGAACCACGGGCCCTGGTCGAAGGCCATGTCCACGTGCTGGACCTGGTCGCCCCCGGCGTGGCGATAGCCGACGTTGCCGCGCAGGCTCAGCCAGGGCTGGTCCTGGCCACGGCCGGCGACATTGGCCGCGAACCGCAGGCCGGCGGTGGCCAGGTCGACCCGGGACTCGCCGCCGCGGCCCTGCAGGGCCGCGATGCCGCTGCGCTCGCGGAAGCCCTCGGCATCGACCTTCACGTGCGCGTACTGCACGTACGGCTCCAGCTCCCAGCCCTGGCGGGCGAAGCGGTAGCCCAGGTCGGCATACACCTGCCCGCCATCGGCGTCGTAGCGGCTGGCCAGCGCCTGCGAGAAGCCCGGGAACGCGGCGGTGCGCTCGATCTCCAGGCGGTGCCAGCTGTGGGTGTAGCCGAGCGACAGGCCCAGCGCACCCCAGGACGAGCCCGCGTAGACGCCCAGGTGGCGGCTGCGCACCTCGCCCCGCGAACCGCGGTTGCGCACGTCCAGGTCGGTTTCGCCGGTGCCGCCGTAGGCGCCGAGGCGCCAGCCGGCACCGACCTCGCGGTCCAGGCCGGCCAGCAGGGCATTGCCGCTGTACTGCACGGTCGCGGCGTTGCCATCGCCACCGACGTCACCGCCCTGGTGCTGGGCCTGGACCCAGGCGCCGGAGTCGCCCTCGTTGAGGTTGCCCAGCAGGCCACCCCCGTTGGCACGGCCGAGGGCGGCGTCGCGGACCAGGCGGCTGCCTTCCAGCAGGACCTGGCGGGCACTGGCGTGGATCTCGCCGGAGAGCGAGTTGAACGCGGCCGGCGCGGTGGCGAAGTCGAGCTGGGTCAGCAGCACCGGCAGGCCCTGGTCGATGGCCAGCGCATCCAGCGCGCCGGCGGTGGCCGCCTGGTTGGCGCTGCGGGCGGCCGAAGCCAGGGCCGCGCCGCGGGCCACGTCCACGCTGACGGTGTTGGCGGCCTGCCGCAGCGACAGCGCCAGGAACGGCGACAGGGCCGAGCCGTCCACGCCGGCGAAGGCGCCGGTAATGCCGCCATCGGCCGACAGCACGCGGTACTGCTGGCCGAGCAGGTAGTCATCACCGGCCAGGTTGCTGGCCACCAGCGTGCCGCCGTTGAGGGTGGCGGTGCCGGTGACGTGCAGCAGGTCGGACTGGTCCGGCGGCAGCAGTTCGGCGACGAAGCGCGCGCCGGCCTCCTGCACGTAGTCGCCGTCGATGGTCAGCGTGCCGATGGAGTTGCCCGGGGCCACGGTGCCGGCCACGCGGGTGTCGCCGAGGGTGCCGCTGCCGCCCAGGGTGCCGCCACGGGCCACGCGGGTGGAGCCGCCGCTGACGGTGCCGTTGACCACGGCCACGCCGCCCAGTACCTCCAGCCGGCTGCCGTCGAGGCTGCCGTTGACCACCAGGGTGCCGCCGTCCACGCGCACGTCGTCCGACAGCCGGTTGGCGCCGTCGAGCTCGAGGATGCCGGCGGTCACGGTGGCGCCACCGAAGGTGTTGTCGCCGGACAGGCGCAGCCAGCCGCGGCCGGCCTTGGTCAGGTGGCCCGGGCCGCCGATGTCGTTGGTCCAGTCATCCCAGGCACCGCCTTCCCAGACCTTGGCGCCGCCCGCGGCGCGGTCCATGACCACCTCGGTGTCCACGCGCAGCTGGCCATAGCCTTCGATCGCCTTGCGCAGGTCGAGCAGGCCCCAGCCGTAGACCTCGTCGACGCCCTCGGCGCCCAGGTCGGAGGCGGTGGTGAGCATCACGTCGCGCACCTGGGCACCGGTGAGGTAGGGGAAGCGCTCGAACAGCAGGCCCAGCGCGCCGGTCACGTGCGGGGCGGCCATCGAGGTGCCGGAGTAGTCGGCGTAGTCGGGGATGCCGGCGCGGCCGTCGATCTCGAAGCGCAGGTTGCCGTTGTCGTCCACCACCCAGTCGCCGGTGAGCTCGTCGTTCTCGGTCAGCACGGTCGAGGTGATCAGCGAGCCCGGCGCGGCGATGCACCATTGGGCGGTGATGCCGCACTTCATGGAGCGGTTGCTCAGTTCCAGCTGGTCGGTGAGATTGACCACGCTGACCCAGTACTGCTCGATCTCCGGGAAGATCGACGGCAGGGTCGCCGGGGCGGTGGCGTGCGGGCTGGCCGCGCCGGGGTTGGCGATGACCGCGTTGGTGTTGCCGGCCGATACCACCTGCACCATGCCCGAGCGGCGCGACGCGTCGGCCATCGCCTCCAGCGTGGCGGAGATTTCCGGGTCGCTCATCAGCAGGTCGTTGTAGAGCATCGCCACTTCGGGGCTGTAGGCCTCGTAGGTGTAGCCCCAGCTGTGGTTCATCGCGCGCACGCCGTGGGCGATGGCCTGCTCGTACATGTACTCGACCGCGCTCGCGCTGGCATCGGTGCCGAACTGCAGGCAGTCGCCGAACAGCAGGCAGGGCAGGTCCACCACCGTCAGGCTGTCGTTGAACAGCCGCGCCGAGCTGAGGTCCGCGCCGAAGGCCACGCCATGCATGCCTTTGCCATCGCGGTTGGCGGCGATGGTACCGGCCACGTGGGTACCGTGGCTGTTGTAATAGAAGAAGGTGTTGCCCCACAGGTAGTCGTTGGCCGGGTTCGGGAAGAACACCTGCAGTTCGGGGTCGTAATACTCGGCCTCCAGGGCCACCTGGTCGCCCTGCGAATAGAAGCAGGCATCCGGGCCGGCGAGCACGGTGGCATCGCTGCAGCGGGTGCCGTCGGCCAGCAGGTCGGCCATCACCATGCCGCGATGGTCCTTGCCGGCGAACTCGGGATGCTGGTCGAACCCCGCGCCGGAATCGAGCAGGCCCAGGCGGATGCCGGCGCCGCTCAGGCCGCGCGCGTAGGCGTACTGGGCGTTGATCGCCGCCAGGCCCCAGTCATTGTTGAATTCGTCGTCGACCCAGGCATCGGGCGAGGTCGGGTTGTCCGGGTGCACCGCCGTCCAGCGCCGGCTGAAGGCGTCCTGCGGCAGCGCCAGGGGCGCGGCCGCCGCCGCGCCTTCCGCGCGCGCCAGGCGGAAGCCTTCGTTCATGGAGGCACGCAGCGCGGCCTGTTCCAGCGTCGCCAGGTCGGATGCCG
>JBQGEI010000193.1:0-1814 GCA_052039535.1 Pseudoxanthomonas sp. | reverse complement strand
CGACCTTGCCGTGCAGCTTGCCCAGCACCACGGTCAGCTGGAACAGCGCCGCCAGCTGGGTGGTGAAGGCCTTGGTCGAGGCCACGCCGATCTCGGCACCGGCACGGGTGTAGCAGACCAGCCCGCTGGCGCGCGGGATCGCGCTCTCCGGCACGTTGCAGATCGAAAGCGTGTGGCGGTGGCCCAGCGCCTTGGCGTACTTGAGCGCCTCCATCGTGTCCAGGGTTTCGCCGGACTGGGAGATGGTCACCACCAGGTAGTCCGGGTCGGCCCATGCATCGCGGTAGCGGTATTCGCTGGCGATCTCCACGCTGCATGGCAGGCCGGCGATGGCCTCGATCCAGTAGCGCGCGGTCAGCCCGGCGTAGTAGCTGGTACCGCATGCCAGGATCTGCACGCCGCGGACCTGGCGCAGCACCGCCTCGGCGCCCTTGCCGAACAGGGTCGGCTGGAAGCTGCCGGCATCGATCACCGCCTCCAGGGTGTCGGCGATGGCGCGCGGCTGCTCGTGGATCTCCTTCTGCATGAAGTGCCGGTACGGACCGAGCTCCAGCGAAGCCAGGGACACGTCCGAGACATGCACCTCGCGCACGACCTCCCGGTCCTGGCCGTCGAACACGCGCACGCCTTCGCGGCGCACCTCGGCGGTATCGCCCTCCTCCAGGAAGATCACCCGGCGGGTGGCCGACAGGATCGCCGACACGTCCGACGCCACGAAGTTCTCGCCCTCGCCCAGCCCCACCAGCAGCGGGCAGCCCATGCGCGCGCACACCAGGCGGCCGGGCTCGCGGCGGCTGAGCACCGCCAGCGCATAGGCGCCGGTCAGTTCCTTGACCGTGGCCTGCAGCGCGGCCAGCAGGTCGCCACCGCCAGCCATGTGGTGGTGGATCAGGTGGGCGATGACCTCGGTATCGGTCTGCGACTCGAACTCGTAGCCCAGCGCAGACAGCCGCTCGCGCTGCTCCTCGTGGTTCTCGATGATGCCGTTGTGGACCAGCGCCAGCTCGCCGCGGCTGATGTGCGGGTGGGCGTTGGCCTCGGTCACCCCGCCATGGGTCGCCCAGCGGGTGTGGCCGATGCCCAGGGTGCCATGGAAGCCTTCGGTCGCGGCCGCCTGCTCCATCTCCGCCACCCGGCCGGTGCGCCGCACCCGGCGCACATCCGCCGCGTCGGCCACGGCGATGCCGGAGGAGTCATAGCCACGGTATTCCAGGCGCTTGAGGCCCTCGACCAGGACCGGAACCACGTCGCGATCCGCAATCGCGCCAACGATGCCGCACATGCCGTTCTTCCAAGCGGTGACAGGTGCGCGATTCTACCGGAGCGTACGGGCGGGCCGGCGGTGGGGCGCCGGGACGCACAGTTGGCAGTCAGACGGTTGCGGGCAGCCGTGGCCGGACGGGTGCGCGGCGGCGGCAGCCTCGCTCTCCGCCCGGAAGGGAGCTGGCCGTGGCGGGGCCAGGGCGGCGCCGCCCCAGGTGGCGTGACCCTCCTGCGCGAGACAGCAGCCCCAAGGGCCGCCTCGCACCGTTGGACGGGCGAAGGAGGCCGGTGAACCGACTGGCCGTGGAACGCGCAGGCCCCGTGGCCGCCGGCCGGGCGCGACGTGCAAAGCAGGAAGCCTTCGCACGCGGGGCTCCTGGCCCGGCCCGCAAGGTAGAAAGCTCCGCCATGGGAGTTCCGGACCCGGCGCGCGAAGCAGGAAGCCTCGCGATTGGAGCCTGGAGCTTCGCGTGCGAAGCCGAAAGCCTTGCAACCCGAGCCCGGAGCTTCACGTGCGAAGCCGAAAGCCTTGCAACCGGAGCCCGGAGCTT
>JBQGEI010000192.1:0-9419 GCA_052039535.1 Pseudoxanthomonas sp. | reverse complement strand
CGTCGGCGGCCAGCACGCGGCCGTCGGCGCGGCGGGTCGGGACCTGCTCGGTCGCACGCACGCGGGCGGCCGCGGCGGCGCGCAGCAGATCCAGCGCCTGCTGGACGCCGATGCGGGTGGGGAATACGTCGGTCATCGCGGCTGCCCTGGGATGCGCCTCAGCGCGACGGCAGCACGACGTGCACCGCGGCGAGGTCTTGGGGGGTGTTGAGGTTGCCGAAGCGTACGCCAGTGAAACCGACCCGGGCCATGCGCAGCTGTTGCTGCACCCGGCGCGGCGACAGTTCGCCGCTAGCCAGTGCCGCGGGCAGCACCTCGCGCAACGCCGCCACCCGGTACAGCGCGACCAGCGGCTGCAGGCCGTCGGCGTCCTCCGCCACCGCACCATCGGCGTCGCGGCAGGCCACCAGCGTCCGCACCAGGCAGTCGTTGGCGTCGAAGATGTCCACCGGCAGGGTGAGCAGCCAGGGCGTGCCGCAGGCGCAGGCCAATGCCTCGATCCCCGCCAGCGGTCCGCTGCCGGGCGGCAGGCGGTCGACGATGGTGGCCAGTCCGGCCTCGGCATGGCGCGGCAGGTCGCGGTTGGCGCTGACCAGCACCCGGCCCGTCTCTGCGGGAAAACGGCGCGCCAGCCGCAGTACCTGCGGCACGCCGTCACGTTCGAGCCAGGCCTTGTCGATCCCGCCGAGGCGGCTGCCGCGTCCTCCGGCAAGCAGGCCGAGGGTGATGTCCGCGGCGGCCGGCGCGGG
Organism: Pseudoxanthomonas sp.; assembly: GCA_052039535.1. Classification (GTDB taxonomy): domain Bacteria; phylum Pseudomonadota; class Gammaproteobacteria; order Xanthomonadales; family Xanthomonadaceae; genus Pseudoxanthomonas. Next base: position 8,670 of record JBQGEI010000192.1, on the reverse strand, counting down.
GCTCACTTGCGCTTGACGTGGCGCATCAGCCGCCGCTTGCGCTGCACCTGGCGGTCGGTCAGCTCGTTCTTCTTGCCTTCGTACGGGTTGGCGCCTTCGCGGAACAGCATGCGGACCGGCGTACCCACCAGCTTGAAGCGCTTGCGGAAGAAGTTCTCCAGGTAGCGCTTGTACGAATCCGGCAGCACCTTCAGGCGGGTGCCGTGGACCACGAAGGTCGGGGGGTTCTCGCCACCCGGATGCACGTAGCGCAGCTTGGAGACGTGGCCGCGGATGCTCGGCGGCGGGTTGGTCTCCACCGCGATCTCCAGCGCCTGGTTGACCTCGCTGGTGCTGAAGCTGCGGACTGCCGAATTGTGCGCACGATGCACGGCGGCGAACAGCTCGCGCAGGCCCGAACCATGCTTCGCCGAGATCCGCACCGACTCGGCCCACGGCACGAAGGAAAGTTTGCGCTGCAGCAGCACCTCGGCCTGGTCGCGCTGGTAAGTGGTCAGGCCGTCCCACTTGTTGACCGCCACCACCAGCGCCCGGCCGGCATCGAGCACCGCGCCCAGCACGGTGGCGTCCTGGTCGGTGACGCCCTCGGTGGCATCCAGCATCAGCACCGCGACCTGGCAGCGCTCGATCGCCTGCATGGTCTTGACCACCGAGAACTTCTCGACCGCCTCTTCGACCTTGCCGCGGCGGCGGATGCCCGCCGTGTCGATCAGCCGGTACTTGCGGTCGTCGCGCTCCAGGTCCGCGGCGATCGAATCGCGGGTAGTACCGGGCACTTCGGAAGCGATCATCCGCTCCTCGCCCAGCAGCCGGTTCACCAGCGTGGACTTGCCGACATTGGGACGGCCGACGAAGGCGATCCGCAGGCGCTCCGGGTCGCTGTCCAGCACCTCGCCGCTGCCCTCCTCGGGCATCCGCGCGAGGATCTCCTCGTGCAGGTCGTCCAGTCCCTGCCGGTGCGCGGCGGACACCGCCAGCACGTCGCTGAAGCCATAACGCGCGAACTCGGCGCGGACCGCATCCTCGTGGGTGCCGTCGATCTTGTTGATGACCAGCAGGGTCGGCCGTGCCAGCTTGCGCAGCCAGGACAGGATCTCGTCGTCCAGCGCCGAGGCGCCTTCGCGGCCATCCACGACGAACATGATCAGGTCCGCCTCGGCGGCCGCCGCCCGTGCCTGGCGCGCGGTCGCGCCGGCCAGCCCTTCCTCGTCGCCGGCGATGCCGCCGGTGTCAACCAGGAGGAACGGCTGCTCCGGGTCCAGCCGGCACACGCCGTAGTGCCGGTCGCGGGTCACGCCCGGCTGGTCGTGGACCAGCGCGTCGCGGCTGCGCGTCAGCGCATTGAAAAGGGTCGACTTGCCGACGTTCGGCCGTCCGACCAGGGCAACCAGCGGTAGCATTCCAGGGTTCCTGCCAGCATCCGTCCGGTCAGTCCAGGCGGAAGGCGGTCAGCCCACCCTCGACGTCCTGCACCAGCAGCAGCCCATCGGCCACCACCGGCGCGGCCTTGATCGCCTTCTTGCGACCCACCTTCGCCCGTGCCGCCATCTCGCCGTTGTCCAGGCGCAGCCAGTGCACATAGCCGGCATAATCGCCAACGACGGCGTAATCGCCCTGGACCGCCACGCCGCTCAGCGAGCGACGCGCCAGCACCGGCTGCGACCACAGTGCCGCGCCGTTGGACTTGTCCAGCGCGTATACGCTGCCGGCGGCGGTGGAGACCACCAGCGCCGAGGGCGCCACGCCGATCGCGCCGCCGCCACCATGGTCGCTCTGCCACATCGGCCTGCCGCTGGGACCGTCGATGGCCAGGGTGCGGCTCTTGAAACTGTTGGCGACCAGCAGGGTACCGTCCAGCACCACCGGGCCATCCACGTCGGCCATGCGCTCCAGCTCGCTGCGGCCCTCGGGCAGGCCCACGTTCTGTTCCCACAGCAGGCGGCCATCCTGCAGGCCGAGCGCCGCCAGGGTACCGTCGTCGTTGCCGGTGAACAGCAGGCCCGGGCCGGGGGTCATCGCGGCGTTGCCACGCACCGTCAGGCTGGGCAGCTCGCGCTCGGCATACCAGCGCTGCTCGCCGCTGGCGGCGTCGAACGCGGTGATGCGGCCATCGTTGCTGCGCACGAACACCAGGCCCTGGGAGACGGCCGGGCTGGCGATCACCTCGCTGCGCACCTTGGCCCGCCAGCGCTCGCTGCCATCGGCGGCGTCCAGCACGATCACCGAGCCGTCCAGGCCGCCGACCGCCACCAGGCCTTCGCCGATGCCGGGACCGCCGGTCAGGCGCAGGTTCTGGTCCTTGTCGGCCTCGAATTCCCAGATCCGCTTGCCGCTCTGCAGGTCCAGCGCCAGCACGCGGCCTTCGGCCGCGGCCGCATAGACGCGGCCATCGGCCACCGCCGGACCCTGGCGGGCGCCGATCCGGTCCTCGCCATCGCCGAGGTTGGCGCTCCAGGCCTTGCGTACCGACACGCTGGGCTCGAAGTCCACCAGTTCGGCCGGCTCGGCAGCCTTCTTGGCTTCGGCGTTCTTGCCGCCAAACCAGCCCTTGACGGTGCTGCAGCCGGCCAGCAGCGACGCCAGCACGACCAGCGCCGCCGCTCGTTTCAACATGTGGGTGTTCAGCATCAGATCGACTCCGCCGGTTCGGGCACCTGGCCACCGGCTTCCTGCAGCTTCAGTTCGACGCGGCCGCGCTCGGGCGCGTCGGCGTCCAGCGCGGCCAGGGCATTTCCATACAGTTCGCGGGCCTGGTCCTGGCGGCCCTCCGCCAGGTAGGCGTCGCCCTGCAGCTCCAGCGCGGTGGCGCCGTCCCGGTCCTTCAGCAACGCGACGGCGTCCTGCGGCTTGCCGTTCGCGATCAGCAACTGGGCCAGGCGCTGGTCCACCACCGGCTGCAGCGCCGGCTCGGCCTTGACGCCGCGCAGTGTCGTGATCGCATCGTCCAGCTTCCCGGCCTCGACCTGGGCCTTGGCCACCCGCAGCGCTGCGAGGGTGGCGTACACGCCCTCCTGGCCGGCCAGCGGCGCGCCGGCGTCATGCTCGCCGGCCTCGACCTTCGCCAGCGCGGCCGCATAGGCGGCGTGGGCGGCCTGCTGCTGGCCGTGGCGGTGCTGCTGCCACTTTTGCATCCCGTAGATGGCGCCGATACCCAGCGCCAGGCCCGCAATGATGCCGGGCAGGTTCCTGCGCAGCCAGGTGCGGACGCGTTCGCCCTGTTCGTGCTCGTCCAGAAGGTCGTCGATTGCCATGCAGAGTCCTGCCCCGTGCGGCCCGCAGCGGGGACGTATTCTTGTTCTTGTTTGGGTGGCCCGCCGACCGCTTACTGGGCGGGCTCGACGGAGCCGTCAGAGGATACCGCAAAGCGGGCCACGTTCGCCCGCTTGAAGGGGCCGAGGTCCACGATACTGCCGGCTTGCTGAACCCGTACCGCGGACGCATTGCCCAGCACCACGGCCTGCACTTCGCCCGGCTGGAAGCTGCGGGACTCGCCTTCGCGCATCAGCCGCTGCTCCAGCACCCGGCCCTCGCGGCCGGTGACCTCCATCCAGCTGTCGCCCTGGAAGCTGAGCTCGAGCGCCGCCGCCGGTGCACCCTGCGTGCGGCCCACCGGGGCAAGGGAGGCCACGTAGGGCCCACTTTCAGGCGCTGCCGGCAGGCTGCCGCGCGGTGCGGCGGCTGGTGCCGAGGGCCGCACGGCAGGCCCGGTGCCGGGCGCGGCCGCGGGCGGCACCACGTCCAGCGAGGCGGTGGCCGGGGCGGTTTCGGTGAAATGCGAGCGCGTGGCCAGCCACACCGGCACCGCGATCGCGGCGGTGATCACCACGTACACCGCGCGCCGGGCGATGTTCTCCATGGCCCGCTGCAGGCGCGGAGTATGCGCGTGGCTGACCAGCTCCACGGGGACAGGCGCGGCCACCTGCGCCTGCAGCAGCGGCTCCAGGTCCACGCGCAGCAGCCGCGCATAGCTGCGCAGCTGGCCGCGTACGAAGACCGGCGCGCCGATGACGTCCCAGCGGCCCTGCTCAAGTGCATCGACGACGTGCGTGGGCATGTGCAGGCGCGAAGCGACCTCGCGCACTTCCATGCCGGCCGCCACGCGCGCTTCGCGCAGCAGCTCTCCGCAACCCCGAGCGTCTCCCCCGACGTTCGCGTTGTCAGACTGGATCACTGTGGATCTTCCCCGGTGTTTGCAGTGACGGCTTCCGGGAACTCCGCCCTGAGCCGCTGTTGATACCGGCTGGCGGCCACCCTGTCGCCAAGCCCCTGTTCAATACTGACCGCGAGTTGTAGCACGGATGCATCCGCCGGCGCAGCCGCCAGCCGACGTTCGGCGAAGGCGCGCGCCTGCAGCAGCCTGCCCTGCTCCAGGGCCAGCGCCGCCATGTGTTCCAGGGCGGCGGCGTTGCCCGGATCCAGCTCAAGGGCTTGGCGCAGGTCGCGCTCGGCGCGCTCGTACTGGCCGCTGCGCAGCGCACAGCTGCCGGCGTTGGCCAGGGCCGATACCGGCGAGGCCGGGCCCAGCGCCGCCATCGCCCGGTCCAGCCACACCAGCGACTCCGCCGGATAGCCGTTGGCGCACAGCCAGGCACCATAGTTGTTGAGGGTATCGGAGCTGGCCGGTGCCAGTTCCGCGGCGCGACGGTAGTGCTTGCCGGCGGCCCCGGCGTTGCCGCGGGCAGACTCGATCGCGCCGAGCAGGGTGATCGCGTCTACCGCCTGCGGGTCGATGGCCAAGGCACGGCGCGCCTGCTTCTCCGCATCCGCCAGCTCGCCGGCGGCCAGGCGCTGACCGGCCAGGCCGATGGCGTCGCGCGCCTGCACCCGCTGGCGGGTCGAATCGGCGTCGCCGAGCCGGTAGACCGGCGCCACGCGTTCGGAGCCACGGATCTTGGGCGCCTTGACGGTCGCCGGCCTGGCGCAGGCCGCCAGCAGCAGCGCGCCACAGAAAAGGAGCAGTAGCCGCTCAGGCCGCCGCATTGCCCCCGGCCCGCGGCGCCTGGCCGTCGCGCTCAAGGTTGCGCAGGAACTCGGCCTGCCGGCGGGTGCGGTCCATGACCTGGCCCTTGAGCTGGCCACAGGCTGCATCGATGTCGTCGCCCCGGGTGCGCCTGACCATCGTCAACACCTGCGAATCGAGCAGGATCTTCTGGAAGGCGCGGATCTGCTCCTCGTCCGACCGCTCGTAGCGGGTGCCGGGGAACGGATTGAACGGGATCAGGTTCACCTTGCCCGAATCGCGCGCCTGCACCGTGTTGTCGAACTGGCGCATCAGCCTGGCCAGCTGCCGGGCGTGCTCGGGCTGGTCGTTGATGCCCTTCATCAGGGTGTATTCGAAAGTCACCGAGTCGCGCTTCCTGTTCGCGCGCAGGTAGCGCGCACAGGACGCCATCAGTTCGGCGATCGGGTACTTCCTGTTCAACGGGACCAGCGTCTCACGCAGCGCGTCGTTGGGCGCGTGCAGGGACACCGCCAGGGACACGTCGCTCTCGGTGGAGAGGCGGTCGATCATCGGCACCAGGCCGGAGGTCGACAGCGTCACCCGCTTGTTGGCCAGGCCGTAGCCCAGGTCGTCGCGCATCACGCTCATGGCGCGCACGACGTTCTCGAAGTTCATCAGGGGCTCGCCCATGCCCATCATCACCACGTTGGTGAGGCGGCGCATCTGGTGCGGCACGTTGCCCAGGTGGCGTGCAGCGACCCAGACCTGCCCGATGATCTCGGCGGTGGTCAGGTTGCGGTTGAAGCCCTGGGTGGCGGTCGAGCAGAAGGTGCAGTTGAGGCCGCAGCCGACCTGTGAGGAAACACACAGGGTGCCGCGCCCCTTGTCGGGGATGTACACCGTCTCGATGGCGTTCTTGCCATCGGCGCCCATCGCCAGCAGCCACTTGTGGGTACCGTCGGCGGAGGGCTTGTCGAACACGACGTTGGGGACGACGACCTCGGCATGCGCATGCAGCTTGGCGCGCAGCGCCTTGCCGAGGTCGGTCATCTGGTCGAAGTCGGTGACGTAGCGGTGGTGGATCCACTTCATCACCTGGTGGGCGCGGTAGCGCTTCTCGCCGAGGGTCTCCTCGAAGAAGCGCTCCAGCCCCGCACGATCCAGTTCCAGCAGGTTCTGGCGCGCAGCCACCGGCGCGACGACAGGGTCGCCGGTGGTGGTCACGCTGGGAATCGGCTGCAGTCCGGACACGTGCTTCGACCTTCTACTTCAGTACGCTCAGCGCGACACGACTTCGGTGGCGGCGAAGAAGTAGGCCACTTCGATGGCCGCGTTCTCGACCGAGTCCGAGCCGTGGGCGGCGTTGGCGTCGATGGATTCGGCGAAGTCGGCGCGGATGGTGCCCGGCGCCGCTTCCTTCGGATTGGTGGCGCCCAGCAGCTCGCGGTGCTTGAGCACGGCGTTCTCGCCTTCCAGGACCTGGATCATCACCGGGCCGGAGATCATGAACTCGACCAGGGCGTTGAAGAACGGACGCTCGCGGTGCACGGCGTAGAAGCCCTCGGCCTCGCGGCGCGACAGCTGCTTGTACTTGGCAGCGACGACCTTCAGGCCGGCCTTCTCGAAGCGGGAATAGATTTCGCCGATCACGTTCTTGGCGACGGCATCGGGCTTGACGATCGAAAGGGTGCGCTCCAGCGCCATTGGATTTCTTCTTCTTTGAGGGTGGGACGGATCCGGCCCGGGGCCGGGCCTGAAGTAAAAACCCGCGGCGGGGCGCGGGCTTAGCTTGGGCAGCAGCGGCAAATTCTAGCATCACCCGCCCCGCTTTGCAGGCACCGGTTTGTTGCGGCGCAAAATGACCCCGCGCGGATCCGCCCCTAGGATTAAACAATCGTTTGATTCACTCCGGCGGACATGGGCAGGCCAGCACACTTCTCCACCAAGGAACGGATCCTCGGCGCGGCCGAGGAACTGTTCGCCCAGCACGGCTTCGCCGGCACCTCGCTGCGCCAGGTCACCAGCCTGGCGGCGGTCAACATCGCCGCGGTGAACTACCACTTCGGCTCCAAGGAAAACCTGGTCAACGAGGTCTTCCGCCGCCGGATGGATGTAATGACCGGCCAGCGCCTGGAGCAGCTGGGGGCCGCCCTGCGTGGACACCCCGGCCAGCTCGAGCCGATTCTGGCCGCCTTCATCGATCCGGCGCTGGCGCTGGCGCAGGACCGCAACGGCGGCGCCGCCTTCGTCCGGCTGATCGCCCGTGCCTACGCCGAGCACAACGACAGCCTGCGCCGGTTCCTGTCCGACCACTACGGGCATGTCCTGCGCGAGTTTGGCAAGGCGCTGGCGGCGGTGCTGCCGGAGCTGGACAAGGAAATCCTGTACTGGCGGCTGGACTTCCTCGCCGGGGCACTGACCTACGCGATGTCCGACTTCGGCCTTATCAAGCGCCCGCCAGGCGCCAGCGAATCCGAACACCGCGCACGCGCCGCCCGCGAACTGATCCGTTTTGCCACCGCCGGGCTCCTGGCGGAAAGCAAGTAACCCATACCATTGAAGAGGTTGCAGAACATGTCCCAGAAACTGCTTGTACGTCGCGCCGCCGTCCTTGGCGCCGGCGTCATGGGGGCGCAGATTGCCGCCCACCTGACCAATGCCGGCGTGGATACCGTGCTGTTCGACCTGCCCGCCAGGGAAGGTCCGGCCGATGGCATCGTGCTCAAGGCCGTCGGCAACCTCGCCAAGCTCAGCCCCGCCCCTCTGGCCAGCAAGTCACTGGCGGCCTCCATCACGCCGGCCAACTACGACACCGGCCTGGAGCAGCTGCGCGACTGCGACCTGATCATCGAGGCCATCGCCGAGCGGATGGACTGGAAGCAGGACCTGTACCGGAAGATCGCCCCGTTCGTGAACGACACCGCGGTGCTGGCGTCCAACACCTCGGGCCTGGGCATCAACGCCCTGGCCGGCGTGCTGCCGGAACAGCTGCGCCACCGCTTCTGCGGCGTGCACTTCTTCAATCCGCCGCGCTACATGCACCTGGCCGAGCTGATCCCCGCCGACACCACCGACAAAGCGGTGCTGGAGGGCCTGGAAACCTTCCTGACCACCCAGCTCGGCAAGGGCGTGGTCTACGCCAAGGACACCCCGAACTTCATCGGCAACCGCATCGGCGTGTTCTCGATCCTGTCGGTGATCCACCACACCCGCCAGTTCGGCCTGGGCTTCGACGAGGTCGACGCGCTGACCGGGCCGCTGGTAGGCCGGCCCAAGTCGGCCACCTACCGCACCTCCGACGTGGTCGGCCTGGACACCATGGCCCACGTCATCAAGACCATGGCCGACACCCTGCCGCAGGACCCGTGGCACGGGTACTTCCAGTCGCCCGACTGGCTGCAGGCGCTGATCGCCAAGGGCGCACTGGGCCAGAAGGCCGGCGCCGGCATCTTCCGCAAGGTCGGCAAGGACATCATGGTCCTGGACCTGGACACGCAGGACTACCGCCCGGCCGACCGCAAGGCCGCCGACGAGGTGGTCGAGATCCTGAAGATCAAGCAGCCTGCCGAGAAGTTCGCCAGGCTGCGCGAGAGCAAGCATCCGCAGGCGCAGTTCCTGTGGGCCGCGTTCCGCGACCTGTTCCACTACAGCGCCTACCACCTGGCCGACATTGCCGACACCGCGCGCGACGTCGACCTGGCCATCCGCTGGGGCTACGGCTGGTCGCT
>JBQGEI010000191.1:0-2159 GCA_052039535.1 Pseudoxanthomonas sp. | reverse complement strand
CCGTAGCGGGCGCTCACCGGGCGCGGCACCTCGCGCGCGTCCAGGACCACCGCATCGCCTTCGATCCGCGCGCGCGCCGGGTGGAAACGGCCGTCCTTGCCCGCCAGTTCGAACCCGGCAAGCGGGCCACCGCCGCGCGCGGCCAGCGCTCCGCCGGCATGGTCGAAGTGCAGCACCAGTTCACGGCCGCGCGGCTCGGCATTGCGATACACCGGGCCGGTCCAGGCGCGCCCGGGGCGGGCATAGACCTGATGCAGCGCGATCCGCGCCAGCCGGTCACCCACCGTGCGCTTGTCGCGCGGATGGATGTCGTCGGTATCGCCGACGTCGGTGATCACCGCTTGGCCGGTGGCCGGCAGGGCCAGCGTGGCCGACTGGGATTCGCGCAGCGTCGCCCACGGGCTGTCGAGCACGCGGCCCTGCGCGTCGAGGCGGTCGTCGCCGGAGTGGAATGGCGCCAGCTGCACCCACAGGAACGGCAGCCGTGGCGCGTGGAAGCCGGCGCGCCAGCCTTCGATCAGTGCCCGGAACTGGTCGCGGTAACGGTAGGCGCCCTCGCCGGCGTTGCTCTCGCCCTGGTACCAGATGACGCCCGCCAGGGCATACGGCTGCAGCGGGTGCAGCATCGCGTTGTAGAGCAGCGTGTCGGTCTGGTTCTTGCCGTCCTGCATGGCCACGGTCACCTGCGCGGCGCGGAAACGCCATGGCCCCGGCAGCGGCCGGGCGCGGCCACCGGCCGGCTGCACGTAGATCTCCTCCCGCGCCCCGTCGATGCCGCCGCCACCGCCGTCGTCCTGGACGCGCACGGCCACCACGTTGGTGCCGGCGCGCAATGCAGCCGCGGGCACCTGGTAGACGCGCGGCTTGTTGTGGGCACTGGCCATGCCGCCCACCGGGCGGCCATTGACCCAGGTGGTGTCGGTGTCGTCGATCTGGCCGACGCCCAGGGTGACGCCCGCGGCGGCTTCAGCAGCCGTCAGTTCAAACGTGGTGCGGTACCACGCCACGCCGTCCATCCCGGCATAGCCGTGGGCCTCCCACAGGCCAGGCACCTCGATCTCAGCCCAGCTGGACGTGTCCAGCTCAGCCGCGGCGAAGGCGTCGGAGGCCGGATCCACCGGCGGCCATCGCAGCAGCCGCTGCCGCACCGCGGCTTCGACCTGGGCCTCGGCCTGGCGGCGGCCGCGCATCTTCGCCTCCAGTTCGGCCGCGTCCAGGCCGAGCATGCCGGCGCTCATCCACGCCTCGATCGAGCTGCCGCCCCAGGTACTGTCGATGATGCCGACCGGCACCCCGAGCGTGCGCCGCAGCTCACGCGCGAACGCATACCCGGCAGCGGAGAACGCGCCGACCGTCGCCGGCGAGGCGGCCTGCCACTGCCCACCCTCCAGCTGCGCGCGCGGCGCCTCGGCCCACGCGCGCGGCACCTTGAAGTGGCGCAGCTGCGGATCACCGGCGGCGGCGATGTCCTCCTGCGCGTGCAGGGTCTGGGCCACCGGCCATTCCATGTTCGACTGGCCCGATGCCAGCCATACCTCGCCGACCAGCACGTCGCTGATCTGCCGGCGCTGTCCGCATGCGTCCACCGCCAGCACGTACGGCCCACCGGCCGCGCGTGCCGGCAGGGTTGCGGCCCAGCGGCCCTCGGCTCCGGCCGTGGCCGATGCGGCCGCGCCATCGAGCGTCACGCGCACCTGGCAGCCCGGCTGCGCCTGTCCCCACACCGGCAACGGGCGGTCCCGCTGCAGCACCATGCCGTCGGCGAAGACCCGCGGCATCTCCAGGGAGGCGGCCGACGCGGCCGGCACGAGCGCGAGCCAGGCCAGTGAGGCGAGGATGGGACGTGATGTCATGGAACAGGATCTCCCCAGGTCATGCCCCGCCGGCTGCAGGGCCGGCGGGGCGGTCGGACGCATGCCGCCGGGTGGCGGTGCGATGCGGCGACGGCGGGGCCGCGGATCGCGACCGGCACCGCCCTTGGCGCATCCTCCGAACCATACAGGCACGCGCGCCCCGAAGCCTCCCCACGGGAAAGGCGCACGCGGATGCGCATGCCGCACCCTGGCCGAAACTGGCTGGCCGGCAGGTGGCGGCGGGGGGGGCGCCGGGCCGCGCGGGGGGGGGGGGGGCCGGGGGCGGGGGGGGCAGCCAAACCCCCA
>JBQGEI010000190.1:0-1861 GCA_052039535.1 Pseudoxanthomonas sp. | reverse complement strand
GCCGGGGTCGAGTTCCTGGACACGCCGGACACCTACTTCGACGTGATCGACCAGCGCATCCCGGACCATGGCGAGGACGTGGAGCGGCTGCGCCGCAACCGCATCCTGATCGACGCCGACCCGGAGACCAAGCAGCGCAAGCTGCTGCAGATCTTCACCCAGAACGCGATCGGCCCGATCTTCTTCGAGATCATCCAGCGCAAGGGCAACGAGGGCTTCGGCGAAGGCAACTTCCAGGCGCTGTTCGAGAGCATCGAGCGCGACCAGATGCGGCGCGGCGTGCTCTGAGGCGTCCGCGCAATGCGGCAGGAGCGCGCGCCGGCCGGACCGGCGCGCGACGTTGATCCAGGCGAGGCAACCATGCACGGCGAGCACGCGGAATACATGACCGGCTTCGGCAACGAGTTCGCCAGCGAGGCGATCCCGGGGACCCTGCCGCACGGGCAGAATTCGCCGCAGCAGGTGGCCCATGGCCTGTATGCCGAGCAGATCTCCGGCACCGCCTTCACCGCCCCGCGGGCGCAGAACCGCCGCAGCTGGCTGTACCGCATCCGCCCCGCATCGATGCATGGCGGCTTCGTGCCGTTCGTCCAGCCACGCTTCCACAACGATTTCGGCGACGGCCCGGTCACCCCCGAACAGCTGCGCTGGGACCCGTTGCCGCTGCCCACCGACCCGGCGGACTTCATCGAAGGCCTGTACACCGTGGCCGGCAACGGCTCGCCGGCCGCCCAGGCGGGCGTGGCGGTGCACCTGTATGCCGCCGACCGCGACATGGACGGGCGCTATTTCTACGACGCCGATGGGGAGCTGCTGCTGGTGCCGCAGCTCGGACGCCTGCGCATCGCCACCGAGCTGGGGGTGGTCGAGGTCGAGCCGCAGCAGGTCGCGCTGGTGCCGCGCGGCATCCGTTTCCGCGTGGAACTTCCCGATGGGGCCTCGCGTGGCTATGTGCTGGAGAACTTCGGCGCGCACCTGCGGCTGCCGGAGCTGGGGCCGATCGGCTCCAACGGGCTGGCCAATGCACGCGATTTCCAGACGCCCGTGGCGGCCTACGAAGAGCGTGAGGGCGACTTCGAACTGGTGGCCAAGTTCCAGGGCCACCTGTGGCGGGCGCCGATCGGCCACAGCCCGCTGGACGTGGTGGGCTGGCACGGCAACCACGCACCGTGGCGCTATGACCTGCGCCGCTTCAACGCCATCGGCTCGATCAGCTACGACCACCCGGACCCGTCGATCTTCACCGTGCTCACCTCGCCCAGCGATACCCCGGGCACGGCCAATGTCGATTTCGCGATCTTCCCGCCGCGCTGGCTGGTAGCCCAGCACACCTTCCGCCCGCCGTGGTTCCACCGCAACGTGGCCAGCGAGTTCATGGGCCTGGTGCATGGCGCCTACGATGCCAAGGCCGAGGGCTTCGTGCCCGGCGGGTGCTCGCTGCACAACTGCATGAGCGGGCATGGGCCGGATGCGGCGACGTTCGAGAAGGCGTCCAGCGCGGACCTGTCCAGGCCGGACGTGATCACCGGCACCATGGCCTTCATGTTCGAGACGCGGGCCGTGCTGCGCCCCACCGTCCAGGCGATGGACGCCCCGCACCGCCAGCGCGACTACCTGCAGTGCTGGACCGGCCTGCGCCGGCATTTCGCCGCTCTTGCCAGTTGAGCCCTGTCGCGCGGGCCTTCGCCCGCCGTTGACGAACCCTGCGGCAGCCTCCCGGGATACAGCCATCCGGGGGATCCATGAGTTCGTCATCCAGGAAGATCGATGCCTGCCTGCTGGTCCTGGCGCTGGGCCTGGCCTCGTGCACGCGTCCGGCGGACATCGCCGCCCATGACGATGCCGACCTCAGCGCGGCTGC
>JBQGEI010000189.1:0-3255 GCA_052039535.1 Pseudoxanthomonas sp. | reverse complement strand
AGGAACTTGCCGGCCATGATGGCCAGACCCAGGCCGGCGCCCAGCGCGGCCAGGCCGATCATGATGCCGATGGCCAGAACGGTCGAAGCCTGGACGGAAGCGAGGGCGGTCAGTGCGGTTTCCATGGTTTTCTCCGGAACGGATAGCTGAGTTGGTGAAGCGGTGGGAACGAAGGTGAAGCGGAAAGCAGGATCAGTGGCTGTCTTCGGACAGGCTGAGGTACACGATCGACAGCATCATGAAGATGAACGCCTGCAGCGGAATGACCAGCAGGTGGAAGATCATCCAGCCGAGGCCGAAGACCGCGCCGCCGAGCATGCCGATGAGGCCGGCGCCGCCGAGCACCCAGATCAGCAGGAACACGATCTCGCCGCCGAACATGTTGCCGAACAGTCGCATCGCCAGCGAAATCGGCTTGCTCAGCCACTCGACGATGTTGAGGATAAGGTTGAACGGCATCATCCACTTGCCGAACGGCGCGGTCAGGAACTCGTGGGTGAAACCACCCAGGCCCTTGGAACGCAGCGCGAAGAACAGCATCAGGAAGAACACGCTGATCGACATGCCCAGCGTCGCGTTGACGTCGGCGGTCGGCACCGGCTTCCAGTAGCCCACGCCTGCCATCTCGAGCGGCTTGGCGATGAAGTCCGCCGGGATGAACTTGATCATGTTCATCAGCAGGATCCAGAAGAACAGGGTGATCGCGATCGGCGTCACCAGCTTGCTGGTCCCGTGGTAGGTGTCGCGCGCCTGGCGGTCGACGAACTCCAGGCAGATCTCGACGAAGGCCTGCCACTTGCCGGGCACGCCCGAGGTGGCCTTGCGCGTGGCCAGCCAGAACAGGAACACCATGAACAGGCCCATCAGGACCGAGGTGACCAGCGTGTCCACGTGCACCGTCCAGAACCCGCCGCCCTCGCCCACCGGCGCGGTGAGGTTGTGCAGGTGGTGCTGGATGTAGCTGGTAGGGGTCAGTTCCGCCTCGCCCGCCATAGGTCCGATCTTCCTGTGCTAACAACCGGGAGTTGTTGTGTGTTGCGGTAACGGCCGCCAGGCGGCCTGAGTCGTTCAGGGATTGCGCACCATGGCCACCATCTGGGCCAGCAGCGCCACTGCCGCCGCGACCAGCATCGGCAGCGGAGGCAACCCCAGGGCAACCACGCCGGCCCCCATCAGGACGACCAGCACGGCCCACTTGGCCAGCATCCCTGCCAGCAGGCGGGTCATCGCCGGAAATGCGCCGGTGACCCCGCCCCCCAGCCCGATACGGGCCGCGATCCAGCCGCCGAGCACCACTGCCGCCCCGCCCACCAGCGCCGCCGCGCCCGACTTCCAGCCGAACCAGAGGCTCGCCAGCGCGGTCAGCAGTGTCGCTGCCACCTGCCAGGCCATCGCGCGACCGGCCTGTCGCCGGCCTGCGGCAACGGAGTTCATCACGTGAAGGCACCTGTCAGGGAGAGCGGGAGCAGCTTGCAAGCAGCGTTTGCGCCCGTTGAGCCGCAAAAGTATAGCAGCGGGACATTTTCCGGGACAACCGCCGTCGGTCACGGGGCCTGGGCGGGAACTTCCGCGGTGGCGCGCGGGTCGGACCTTCGCGCTGCCGGAAACCTCGTCGATCCGGCCCCGCCAGGCCCCGTCCCCCGCCGGGGCCTTGTTTTTTGTTGCGCAGGCCTTCACGCATCTTCGGCGCAGGGCTCACAACCCGTGGACCGCGGCCATCGGATAGTGGCCGCCCCTCCACCCTCCCCACCGGACCCGATGCAACTGCGCACCGTCCCCACCCTGATCGCCGTCGCCCTGCTTGCCACGGCCGGCCACGCCGCCGCCCAGGACCAGCAGGCCGACCGTTTCACCCTGCGCCTCGGCGCGATGAGCGCCGCCGCCGAGACCGAGCTGTCGGCGTCGACCACTTTCATGGACGAGCCCTACAGCTTCTCCCAGGGCTTCGACTTCGGCAGCGACGAATGGGTGCCGCGGATCGACGGCGTGTTCCGGTTCTCCGACCGCCAGCGCCTGATCTTCGACTACTTCAACTACGACAAGAAGCGTCGCGAGACCCTCGGCGAGGACATCTCCTACGACGACATCACCATCCCCGAAGGCAGCTGGGCCGAGGCGGAGCTGGACTTCCAGCTGGCGAGCCTGCTGTACGACTTCGCCGTGGTGGAAAGCGAGCGCTTCAGCGTCGGCCTGCAGATCGGCGCCGAGTGGGCCAAGGCGACCGCCAGCCTGGAGGCGCGTGCCGGCGAGGACCGCTGGATCGACAGCACCAGCGAGGACGGTTACGCCCCGGTGGTGGGCCTGCGCCTGACCGCCAGGCCGAGCGACCGCTGGCTGCTCAACCTCCAGGGCCAGTACCTGGATGCGGGCTGGGGCGACTTTGGCGACTACGACGGCAGCATCAGCCGCGCCAATGCGCTGGCCGAATACCGGTTTACCGACAACTTCGGGCTGTTCGCCGGGTACGAGTGGTACCGCCTGGACGTCAAGCGCACTGTCACCGGCGACGGCATCCGCGACGGCATCGTCGGCTGGGACCAGCGCTTCAAGGGCCCGGTCGTGGGCGTGACCTTCGCGTTCTGACCCGCTGGATGCGGGCGGCCGGCAACGCGCCGGCCGCGCGGGAAGGCCGCCCGCCGTCCGTCCGGCCCCCAGAAAAAACCCCGGCTTGCGCCGGGGTTTTCCGTTGCCGCGTTCGGGCAAGCAGGCTTACTTTTTCTTCGGGATGTAGAGGTCGGTGATGGTGCCCTCGTAGACCTCGGCCGCCATCGCCACCGTCTCGCCCAGGGTCGGGTGCGGGTGGATGGTGTGGCCGATGTCGCCGGCCTCGGCACCCATCTCGATCGCCAGGGCCAGTTCGGAGATCAGGTCGCCGGCATGCACGCCGACGATGCCCGCGCCGATGATGCGGTGGCTGGCCTCGTCGAAGATGAGCTTGGTGGACCCTTCGGTGCGGCCGATACCGATGGCGCGGCCGCTGGCCGCCCACGGGAACTTGCCCACCCCGACCTTCAGCCCCTTGGCCTTGGCCTCGGTTTCGGTCACGCCGACCCAGGCGATCTCCGGGCTGGTGTAGGCCACCGACGGGATCACCCGCGCCACCCACTCCTTCTTCTCGCCGGCGGCCACTTCGGCGGCCAGCTTGCCCTCGTGGGTGGCCTTGTGGGCCAGCATCGGGTTACCGACGATGTCGCCGATGGCGAAGATGTGCGGCACGTTGGTGCGCATCTGCCGGTCCACCGGGATGAAGCCGCG
>JBQGEI010000188.1:0-5689 GCA_052039535.1 Pseudoxanthomonas sp. | reverse complement strand
TTCGGGTCCAGCGTCTCGATGTTGGCCGATCCGGCGATGAAGCCATCGCGCATCATCAGCAGGCTGTAGATCGCCTCGTGCACGCTGGCCGCGCCGAGCGAGTGGCCCGACAGCGCCTTGGTCGAGGACAGCGGCGGCACGTCCTCGCCGAACACCTCGCGCACCGCATTGAGCTCCACGATGTCGCCCAGCGGCGTCGAGGTGCCATGGGTGTTGAGGTAGTCGACCTTGCGCCCGCCGGCGCCCGCCAGCGCCATGTGCATGCAGCGGACCGCGCCCTCTCCAGACGGGGCCACCATGTCCGCACCGTCGGAGGTCACGCCGTAGCCGAGCAGCTCGGCGTGGATGCGCGCGCCACGCGCCACCGCGTGGTCCCAGTCCTCCAGCACCAGCATGCCGCCGCCGCCGGCGATGACGAAGCCGTCGCGGTTGGCGTCGTACGGACGCGAGGCCTTCTCCGGGGTGTCGTTGAACGAGGACGACAGCGCGCCCATGGCGTCGAACATCACGCTCATGGTCCAGTCCAGGTCCTCGCCGCCGCCGGCGAACACGATGTCCTGCGCACCGTGGCGGATCAGGTCGGCCGCCGCGCCGATGCAGTGCGCCGAGGTGGCGCAGGCCGCGCCGATGGAATAGCTCAGGCCCTTGATCTTGAACGCCGTGGCGAGGTTGGCCGAGACCGTCGAGCACATCGTGCGCGGCACCATGTACGGGCCCACCTTGCGCACGCCGCGCTCGCGCAGCAGGTCGGCGGTCTCCACCTGCCAGCGGCTGGAACCGCCGCCGGAACCGGCGATCAGGCCGGTACGCTCGTGGCTGACCAGCGCCGGGTCCAGCCCGGCATCGGCGATCGCGTCACGCAGGGACACGTAGCTGTAGGCTGCCGCGTCGCTCATGAAGCGCTTGAGCTTGCGGTCGATGACCGCGTCCAGGTCCAGGTCGACCGGGCCGCCGACCTGGCTGCGCAGGCCGCGCTCGACCGAGTCCGGCAGCAGGCGGATGCCGGCGCGCCCTTCGCGCAGCGCGGCGGAGACGGTGTCCAGGTCGTTGCCCAGGCACGAGGCGATGCCCATGCCGGTGATGGCGATGCGGCGGCTCATCTTCAGAAATCCTCGGTGGAGGTGAACAGACCCACGCGCAGGTCCTTCGCGCTGTAGATCTCGCGTCCGTCCACCAGCATGCGGGCATCGCCCTGGGCCATCACCAGCTTGCGGTTGATCACCCGGGTGATGTCGATCTCGTAGGTGACCTTCTTGGCGGTGGGCAGCACCTGGCCGAAGAACTTCACTTCGCCGCAGCCCAGCGCACGGCCGCGTCCGGGGGCGCCCAGCCAGGTCAGGTAGAAGCCGACCAGCTGCCACATCGCGTCCAGGCCCAGGCAGCCGGGCATCACCGGGTCGCCGATGAAGTGGCACTGGAAGAACCAGAGGTCGGGATGGATGTCCAGCTCGGCGCGGATGAAACCCTTGCCATGCGTGCCGCCATCGTCGTTGATCTCGATGATGCGGTCGAACATCAGCATCGGGTCGGCGGGCAGGCGGGCGTCGCCGGTGGCGAACAGTTCCCCGCGGCCGCTGGCCTCCAGCTGCTCACGGGTGAACGAAGAAGCGCGGTTCATGCAGGTTCCGGTCAGCAAAGCACCCAAGCGTGCCTCAGGGTGGCGTTTCAATCAAATGTTTTACCGCCGCCACCGTCGCGGCGGAGGGTCGCCGGGCGATCGTCGCGCGCGCGGCCGCACGGCGCCGTGACGGGCGTCGCACCGCCTGCGCCGCCGCGGGCGACAATGGCAACCCAATGCAGCCGTCGCCCGTTCCCGTCCAGCGCAAGATCATCCATGTGGACATGGACGCGTTCTATGCGTCGGTGGAACAGCGCGACGACCCCTCCCTGCGCGGGCGGCCGGTGGTCGTGGCCTGGCGCGGCGCGCGCTCGGTGGTGTGCGCGGCCTCCTACGAGGCGCGCAGGTTCGGGGTGCGCTCGGCGATGCCGGCGCTGCGCGCCGAACGACTGTGCCCGGACGCGGTGTTCGTGCCGCCGGACTTCACCCGTTACAAGGCGGTCTCGCGCCAGGTGCGCCAGATCATGCTCGAACACACCGACCGGGTGGAACCGCTGTCGCTGGACGAGGCGTACCTGGACGTGACCGCGGCCCGCAGTGGGCTGGCCAGTGCCACCGCGGTGGCCGAGGCGATCCGCGCACGGATCCGCCAGGACACCGGGCTGACCGCCTCGGCCGGCGTGGCGCCCAACAAGTTCCTGGCCAAGATCGCCTCGGACTGGAACAAGCCCGATGGCCTGTTCGTGGTCCGCCCGCAGCAGGTCGAGCGTTTCCTCACGCCGCTGGCCGTCGGGCGCATCCCCGGGGTGGGCAAGGTGATGGAGGCGAAGCTGGCGGGGCTGGGCATCGCCACCGTCGGCGACCTGCGCCAGCGGCCGCTGGAGGAGCTCCAGCAGCGGTTCGGCAGCTTCGGCGCCTCGCTGTACCGGCGCGCGCGCGGGATCGACGAGCGCCCCGTCGAGCCCGACCAGCCGGTGCGCTCGGTGTCCTCGGAGGACACCTTCGCCGAGGACGTGCCGCTGGAGGCGCTGGAGGAGCCGATCCGCCGCCTGGCGGCCAAGACCTGGGACGCTTCGCGACGTGCCGGCCGCAGTGGCCACACCGTGGTGCTGAAGCTCAAGACGGCGCAGTTCCGGATCCTCACCCGGAGCCTGACCCTCGAGCGCCCGCCCGGCTCGGCCGCCGAACTTGCCATGCTGGCCTGCACCCTGCGCGAGCGCGTGGCGCTGCCGGCGCACACCCGCTATCGCCTGGTCGGCGTGGGCCTGTCCGGATTCCGCGACGGCGAAGACGCGTTGCCACAAGGCGACCTGTTCGACACCGGGCAGGAGGGCAGGGCGCTGGACGCTGCGTTCGACGCCGCGACCCCCGGCGGCGCGCTGGCGGGCTGACCGGCGCGTGCCGGAGGGCCGTCGCCGGCTACCATGCCCCGGCGCGCCGACGGCGCGCACCTGATGCCGTCGTACCGGGCCGGCCCCGCGCGGCGGCCGCCTGACGCAGATCCGGAGTTCGCATGACCCTGTCGCTGTCCCTTCGTCCATCCGTCCACGCCGTGCTGCTGGCCGCCCTCCTGGTCGCGGCCGCCCCGCCGGCTGGCGCCGCCGCCGCTGGCCCGGTGGCAGCCAATGCCACGCCGCAGGTCCCGGCCACCGCGGCCGCGCGCGCCCTGCAGGCCCTGTACAGCCGCGAGTGGGAATGGCGGCAGCGGCAGTCCGGCTACGTGCTGGTCGCTGGCCGCTGGCAGCCGGGGCCGCGCCTGCCGGACATCGCGCCGGCGGACTGGGAACGCCGTGCCGGCTACTGGAAGCAGGTGCTGGAGGAACTGGACGCGATCGCGGTGGGGTCGCTCCCGCCGGAGGACCGGATCAACGCGGAGGTGTTCCGGGCGATGGTCGAGGCCGACTACAACAACGCGCGCTGGCGCACCTACGAGGCGCCGTTCAACAGCGACAGCTTCTTCTGGGCGCACGTGGTGCCCTGGGCGCCGTACCGCACCGAGGACGAATGGCGCCGCTTCATCGACCGGCTGCGCGACGTGCCGCGCCATTTCGCCGAGCAGCGCGCCAACATGGACGCCGGGCTGGCGCGTGGCTGGAGCGTGCCGCGCGCGACCCTGGAGGGACGTGACCGCACCATCGAGCCCTACACCCGCACCGGCGCGGGCAACCCCGCGCTGGACGTGTTCGACGCCATCCCCGCCTCGCTGCCGGGGCCGGTGCGCCGGGCGCTGCGCGAGGAGGGGCGTGCGGTGGTCCTGGGCCAGGTGGTGCCGGCATACCGCGGGCTGCTGGACTACTTCCGCGACGTTTACCTGCCACGTACGCGCACCAGCGTGTCGGTGCGCGACCTGCCCGGCGGCGAGGCCTTCTACCGCAGCCAGATCCGCGAATACGTGACCCTGGACATGACCCCGGAACAGATCCACCAGCTGGGCCTGTCCGAGGTGGAGCGCATCTCGGCGGAGATGCGCGAAGTCATGGCGCGCGCCGGCTTCCGCGGCAGCTTCGCCCAGTTCCTGCAGTTCCTGCGCACCGATCCGCAGTTCTACGCCACGACCCCGCGCGAGCTGCTCGCCGCCGCCTCCTACCACGCCAAGCGCATCGACGGCGAACTCAACCACGTGCTGGGCACGCTGCCGCGCTACCGCTTCACCATCCGCCCGGTGCCCGACGACATCGCACCGAACTACACCTCCGGCCGCGGCGGCCTGGAGTCCTGCCTGTTCAATACCTGGGACCTGGCGTCGCGGCCGCTGTACAACCTGCCGGCGCTGGTGCTGCACGAGTGCGCGCCCGGCCACAGCCTGCAGGCGGCGCTGGCGCTGGAGGCGCCGCAGCGGCCCGACTTCCGGCAGCAGGCGTATTTCTCCGGCTATGGCGAGGGCTGGGGCCTGTACACCGAGTGGCTGGGCACGCAGATGGGCATCTACGAGACCCCCTACGAGGAGTTCGGCCGCCTGACCTTCGAGATGTGGCGCGCCGCCCGGCTGGTGATCGACACCGGCCTGCACGAGTACGGGTGGAGCCGCCAGCAGGCGATCGACTACCTGGCCAGCCACACCGCGCTGGCCCACCACGACATCGTCAACGAAGTGGACCGCTACATCTCCTGGCCGGGCCAGGCGCTGTCGTACTACATCGGCTACCGCACCCTGCTGGACCTGCGCCGCGAGGCCGAGCGCGAACTGGGCGCAGGGTTCGACCAGAAGGCCTTCCACGACCGCGTGCTGGGCCTGGGCGCGGTACCGCTGGGCACCCTGGAGCGGGAGATCCGCGGCTTCATCGCCGAGGGTGGACGCAGGCCGGAAGCGGCCACGCCCGGCGGCTGAGGCCGGGCGAGATACCGGCGGCGACCGTGGCCGCCGGTATCCGTGGGGCGCAAACCCCGCAGGGGGCTTGCGCCGGTTGCCGTCACGGGCTGCGGTAGCGCACCGACACCGTGTACTCGCGGCCGGGCTGGTTGTACCAGGACACCGTCTCGTACTGGCGGTCGAACACGTTGGCGGCCCTGGCCTGCAGCGACCAGGCCGGCGAGACGTTCCATTCCAGGCGCAGGTCGACCGTGCCGTAACCGGCCAGCCGGGTGCTGTTGGCCGCGTTGTCGTAACGGTAGCCGGTGCCATTGGCGGACACGCCCACGTTCAACGCGCCAAAGGCGCGGTCCACGTCCAGCCGGCCGCTGTTGCGCGCGCGCCGTGGCAGCAGGTTGCCGTGGGCGCCGGTGTCGCCGTCGTTGCGCGGGTCCAGGTGGGTCAGCTCGAGGTTGAGCTCGAACCCGGCCAGCGACGCGTAGCCGGTGAACTCCACGCCGCGGATGCGGGCCTTGTCGATGTTCACCAGGTTGAAGCCGCTGTCGTAACCGATCATGTCCTCGATCCGGGTCTGGAACAGGTTCATCGTCCAGTCCCAGCCCGCGCCCTCCTGGGCCAGGCCCAGGTTCACGCTCCTGGAGGTCTCCGGCTCAAGCGCCGGGTTGCTGAAGCCCGGGTAGTAGAGGTCGTTGAAGGTCGGGGCCTTGAAGCCGGAGCCGGCGCTGGCGGTCAGGCGCAGGCCGTGGCCCAGCCCCACGCCATAGGCGAGGCTGCCGGTGGTGTGGTTGCCGAACTGCTCGTTGTCGTCGTTGCGGGCGCTG
>JBQGEI010000187.1:0-5257 GCA_052039535.1 Pseudoxanthomonas sp. | reverse complement strand
TGGCCCTGCCCCGGGTGCGCTTCGCTTGCCCGGGCTACGCGGGCTATGCCAGCGCCGCCTGCAGCAGCGCACGCAGCACCTGTTGCAGGGCCCCGGCGCGCGGGGCGTCCCAGGCGAAGCTGTCCTCGTCCATGTAGGTGCGCTGGGCCAGCTCCAGCTGCACCGCTTCGACGCCGGCTTCCGGGGCACCGTAGTGGCGGGTGATGTAGCCGCCCTTGAAGCGGCCATCGACCACGTGGCTGTACTGCGGGTGGGCGGCCAGCACCCCGGCCAGGCGCCGGGCCAGTTGCGGCGAGCAGCTGTGGCCGGCGGCGGTACCGAGATTGAGGTCCGGCAACCGGCCCTCGAACAGGAACGGCAGCGTGCCGCGGATCGAATGGCCCTCCCACAGCACCACCCGGCCGTGCTGGCCGCGGATGCGCTGCAGCTCGGCGTCGAGATTGTCGTGGTACGGGCGCCAGTAGGTCTCCACCCGGTGGGCGATCTCCGCCGGGTCCGGCTCGGCGCCAGGCAGGTACACCGGTTCGCCGCTGAACTGCGTCACCGGGCACAGGCCGGTGGTGTTCTGCCCGGGATACAGCGAGGTATCGTCCGGCGGCCGGTTGAGGTCCACCACATAGCGCGAGTGGGTGGGCACCAGGATCGAGGCGCCCAGCCCGCGCGCGAACTCGTACAGGCGGCTGACATGCCAGTCGGTATCGGGCACGCGGCGGGCGCTGGCGGTCATGCGCGCGGCGATGTCGGCGGGCACGCGGGTGCCATCGTGCGGCAGGCTGACCAGCAGCGGGGCCTGGCCCTGGTGCAGGTGGAAGATGTCGTCCATGCGCGCGATTGTAGTGGCCGGACGTGACGGCGCTCAGACCAGGACCAGCTCCTCGGCCGAGGTGGGATGGATCGCCACCGTCTGCCGCAGCTGGGCGCGGGTGACGCCGAGCTTCAGCGCCACCGCGAAGCCCTGCAGGATCTCGTCCACCGCCTCGCCCAGCAGGTGGATGCCGACCACCCGCTCCTCCTCGCCCACGCACACCAGCTTGAACAGGCTGCGCTGCGGGGAATCGGCCAGCGCCGAGAGCATCGGCCGGAACCCGGTGGTGAACACCTTCACCGCATCGCCGTGCTGCTCGCGGGCCTGGTCCTCGGTCAGCCCGACGGTGCCCAGGGGCGGATGCGAGAACACCACGGTGGGCACGTCGCGATAGTCCAGCCGCGCATCGGCCTGCCCGCCGAACAGCCGTGCCATCAGCCTGCGCGCGGCGGCGATGGCCACGGGGGTGAGGGCCAGCTGTCCGGTCACGTCGCCCACGGCATGCACGCCTTCGACCGAGGTGTCCTGCCAGGGGTCGACGACCACTTCGCCGTGCCTGCCCAGCGTCACCCCGGCCTGTTCCAGGCCCATGCCGGCGGTGTTGGGGCCGCGGCCGGTGGCGAACAGCACGCGGTCGAACGGCTCGGCGGGGCCGCCGGTCTCCCCACCCTTGTGCAGCACGCGCACGCCCCCGTCGGCGCCGGCCTGCAGGGCGCTCACCGGCGCATCCAGGTGCAGGCGCACGCCGCGGGCCTGCATGTTCGCCTGCAGCGCGGCGACCACCTCGGCGTCCATGCCCGACAGCAGGCGCGGCCCGCGCGCGAACACCTCCACCCGGCTGCCCAGCGCCTGCAGCACCCCGGCCAGCTCGACCGCGATGTAGCCGCCGCCGACGATGCCGACCCGTCCGGGCGCCTGCGCCAGGCCGAAGAAGTCGTCCGACACCCCGCCCAGGTCCGCGCCGGGGATGTCCGGGCGCAGCGGATGGCCTCCGGTGGCCAGCAGCACGCGCCCGGTGCGCAGGGTCAGGCCGGTATCGGTTTCCACCGTGTGCGCGTCGCGCAGGCGGCCGCGGCACGGCATCCAGGCGATGCCGGCCTCGTCCAGGCGATGCCGGTAGCTGGCATGGATGCGCGCGATGTAACGCTGGCGGTGGGTGATGAAGGTCGGCCAGTCCAGCGCCGGCGGCGCGGCCGGCAGCTGGAAGCCCAGGTCCGCCGCCAGCGCCATGCGCTCGGACAGCTCGGCGGCCAGCCACATCGCCTTCTTCGGCACGCAGCCGACGTTGACGCAGGTGCCGCCGAGCTCGCCCGGATCGACCAGCGCCACCCGCGCCCCGTGCGCCGCCGCGGCGAACGCGCCGGCCAGCCCGCCCGAGCCTCCACCGATGACCACCAGGTCGAATCCGGCCTGGGCGCGTGGGGAATCGGACTGGCTCATGCAAGGCTCCTGTGGCGGTCTACTGGAAGCGCTCGACCCGGTAGGGGAAGGGATCGATCGCCGGCGCGCGCCCGGTCAGCAGGTCCGACACCAGCTGGCCGGTCGCCGCGCTCATGCTGATGCCCAGCATGCCGTGCCCGGCCGCGATCCACACGTGATCGTGGCCCGGCGCGCGTCCGATCGCCGGCAGGTCGTCCCAGGTCATCGGCCGCCAGCCGTACCACTTCTCCAGCGCCGAGGCCGGATCCGGCGGTGCCACCAGGTACTCGCGCGCGGCACGCTCCAGCGCCCCCAGCCGCACCGGATTGAGCGAGCTGTCCTGGCCGGAGAACTCCATGGTGCTGCCGAGCCGGAAGCCATCGTCCCAGGCGGTGATGAACACCTGCCGGTCCTTGAGCACCAGCGGGCGGCGCGGGGCACCGGGCTGGGCGGCATAGGTGATCGAGTAGCCCTTGCCCGGCTGGATCGGCAGGCGCACGCCCAGCGGCCGCAGCAGCTGCGGGGTCCACGCCGCCATCGCCACCACCACCTCGCGCGCGCGGCGGCGGCTGCCGTCGGCCAGCACCACCGTGGCGCCATCGGCGTCCGGGTGCAGCGCGGTGACGGTGCGGTCCTCCTCGATCAGTCCGCCGTGCGCGCGGATCGCCCGCGCCAGCGCGGCGGTGTAGCGGTCCGGGCGCAGGTGTGCGTCATCAGGGAAGTGGATGGCGCCGACCACCCCTTCGCGCAGCGCCGGCTCCTGGCGCAGGTAGTCCGCGCCGGCGATTACGGTGGTATGGATGCCCAGCGCGTCCAGCGCCGCGCATTCGGCGGCATGGGCCTCGAAGTTGCGCGCGTCGCGGAACACGTAGTCCAGGCCGCTGGCGGTGAACTGGCAGTCCAGTGCGTACTGGCCGATCCATTGCGCCAGCCGCGCCCGCGAATCGCGCAGGATCGCCGCCCGTGCCCGGGCGCTGTCCATCCAGTCGGCCGCATTGCAGCGCCGGGCGAAATCCAGCAGCCAGCGCCACAGCTGAGGATCCAGGCGCGGCTTGAGGTACAGCGGCGCATCCGGACTGAGCATCCAGCGCAGCGCGCGCAGTGGCACGCCCGGGGCAGCCAGCGGCGGCGCGTGGCTGGGGGTGATCGTCCCGCAATTGCCATGGGAGGTGGCGCCGCCCACGCGGCCGGCCTCCAGCACGCGCACCCCGCGTCCGGCTTCCAGCAGCGACAGCGCAGTGGCCAGGCCGATGGCACCGCCACCGAGGATGAGGACGTCGTCTTGGGGGAGATTCACCTGGCGATTGTAGGGCCCGCTCCGGGGCACGGCGCGTACGGATCGGACGGGTCCGTTGTTGCAGGGGAAAGCATCGGGGGGCCGCGATGCAGCGGGTCTGCCCTGGCCGCTCGGGCGAAACCAACAGTCAGCGCGTCGAGGGGGAGGCGGCTCCGGAGGGAGCCGCGATGCAGCGGGTGTGTCCTGGCCGCTCGGGCGCACAGCCCTGTGCGAACCTCGCTATCGCGGCACATCCATGTGCCGCTGCCAGGACACACCCGCTGCATCGCGTCTTCGGGTGCGTTGGGGTCGTGGCTTCGTTTGGGCCAGGGGCGTCGCGATGTGTGAGGGCGACTGTAGGCGAGCGGGGCGATTGCGCGTGGAATCCACACCAGCAACGCTCCGGCGACCACCTCATGGAACCCCGGACCCCAACACTCGCGAAGGACGCCGTACTCCGGGCCTCCAGGGCAAGCGGCACATGGATGTGCCGCGGCCGCGAGTGCGCACATGGATGTGCGCCCGAGCGGTGACCTGGAGGCCCGGAGTACGGCGGCCCCCACCGAAGCCGCGCTCTCGGCCGTCATGAGCGCGCGCACCTCGATCCGCACCCGGGCGGTGACCCGGAGGCCCGGAGAACTGGAATGCGGCGCCCTCCGCCGAAGCCGCGCTCCAGCCTCACGAGCACGCGCCGGTCAGGGCGTCCCCACTCCGCGCCGCATCGGCTGCAGGCGCAGGTAGGTGGCCGAGCGCCACAGCCACTCCACCGGCCCGAAGCGGAAGCGCGCCAGCCAGGCATGGCTCAGCAGCACCTGCGCCAGGAACAGCCCCAGCGCGAACACCGCCTGCCACGCCCGCGGCATCTGTCCGTACCAGCCCAGCCCGTAGCCGTAGAACACCAGCGTGCATACCACCGACTGCATCAGGTAATTGGTCAGCGCCATCCGCCCGGCCGGTGCCAGCCACGTTGCCAGGCCCGCGCCGGCGCGGCTGCCGAACAGCGCCACCAGCCACCCCAGGTAGCCCAGGCACATCAGCCCGCTGGCCAGCATCCACAGCGCCTGCGCCAGCCCTATGGCCGCGTCGAACCGGTCCACCGGCATCACCGGCGAGACGGTCCACGACAGCCACATCGTCGCCAGGCCCAGCGGCAGCAGCACCCAGCGCAGGATGCCGAACAGGCGCGGAAAACGCGCGGGGGCGGCCATCGCCCCGCTGCGCACCAGTGCGCCTCCGACCAGGAACATGCCCAGCACCAGCGCGCCCATGACCGGCAAGCCGGCCAGCACGATCGCCACCTCCTGCGCACGCTGCCCCACCGCCTCGACCCAGCTGCCGTGGGCATAGACCTCGTCGGCCCGTGCCAGCAGCTGGCCGATCTGCACGAACTGGGTCGCCATCGCCTCGTCCATCCCGGCCGCCCCGCCCGGCGACTGCGCCATGGCCCACACCAGCAGCGCGTAGAGCAGGATCAGCCCGGGAGCTGCCAGGAACACCAGCACTCCCGGCAGCGCCAGCCACAGCGGCGTGGCATGGCGCACCAGCAGCAGCGGAACGCCCAGTAGCGCGTAGCCGAGCAGGATGTCGCCGGACCAAACCAGCAGCCCGTGCGCCAGGCCGATGCACAGCAGCACCGCCATGCGCCGCAGGTAGGTGCCCGCAAACGGGCGGCCGGCCGCGTCGGCGCGCGAGGACATCACCAGGAAACCCATCCCGAACAGCAGCGAGAACAGGGTGAAGAACTTGCCCTGCACGAA
>JBQGEI010000186.1:0-17139 GCA_052039535.1 Pseudoxanthomonas sp. | reverse complement strand
AGGGGCCCCCCCGGGGGGTCCCGGTCCCCCCGCCCCCCCCCCCCCCCGCCCGGGGGGGGCTCCCCCCGGGGGGGGCGCGCCCGGGCGCCGCCCCCCCGTCCGTTCGGGGACGGGACGGGCGTCAACGGAGCCGGAGCGCGGCTCCGCTAGAATCCGCCGACCCCCGCACAGCACGTACCGATGCCGAACAAGCTCCCCGCCGACCCGCGGGTCGAATCGCTCATCGCCCGGATGACGCTGGAGGAAAAGGTGGGCCAGCTCGGCGTGTTTGCCGACATGGTCCGCCCGTTCGCGCCGGACGTGAATCCCGAGACCAACACCCGCAACGCCGCCGAGGTGCTGGACCAGGTGCGCGCCGGGCGCGTCGGCTCGCTGTTCAATGGCGTCGGCGCGGCGCCGGGCCGCGAGATCCAGCGGGTGGCGGTCGAGGAAAGCCGGCTGGGCATCCCGGTGCTGTTCGCCGCCGACGTCATCCACGGCATGCGCACGGTGTTCCCGATTCCCCTCGGTGAAGCCGCCAGCTTCGAGCCGGCGCTCGCCGAACGGACCGCGCGCGCCACCGCGGTGGAAGCCACCGCCGCCGGCCTCCACTGGACCTACGCCCCCGCGGTGGACATCGCCCGCGACCAGCGCTGGGGACGCGGCGCCGAAGGCGCCGGCGAGGACGTGCTGCTGGGATGCGCCTTCGCCGCCGCCCGCGTGCGCGGTTTCCAGGGCCCGGACCTGGCCGCGCACGATTCGCTGCTGGCCACGCCCAAGCACTTCGTCGCCTACGGCGCGGTGACTGCCGGGCTGGACTACAACGCGGTCGAGATTTCCGAAGGCACCCTGCGCGACGTGCACCTGCCGCCGTTCAAGGCCGCGCTGGAGGCCGGCGCGCTGGCGGTGATGACCTCCTTCAACGACATCAACGGCATCCCGGCCAGCGCCCACCACGGGCTGCTGACCGGCGTGCTGCGCGGCCAGTGGGGCT
The DNA here is from genome assembly GCA_052039535.1 of Pseudoxanthomonas sp. Lineage (GTDB taxonomy): Bacteria > Pseudomonadota > Gammaproteobacteria > Xanthomonadales > Xanthomonadaceae > Pseudoxanthomonas. Next base: position 16,166 of record JBQGEI010000186.1, on the reverse strand, counting down.
TCGCGGGGGTGGTGGTGTCCGACTACACCGCGGACATGGAGCTGGTGGCGCACGGCTACGCCGGGGACGATCGCCACGCCACCGCGCTGGCATTCGCCGCCGGCATGGACATGAGCATGCAGAGCGGCTTCTACGCCGCGCACCTGCCCGCGCTGGTCGAGGCCGGCGAGGTCCCGGTCGAGCGCCTGGACGAGGCGGTGCGCCGGGTGCTGTCGCTGAAGGCCGCCACCGGCCTGCTGGACGATCCCTACCGGTCGCTGGACCCGGGGCGCGAAGCGGACACCTCCTGGCAGGCGCCGCACGAGGCGCTGGCGCGGGACGCTGCGCGCCGCTCGATCGTGATGTTGAAGAACGACGGCGGGCTGCTGCCGCTGCGCCGCGACGCGCGCATCGCCCTGGTCGGCCCGTTCGCCCGCGACCTGGACAACATCGAGGGCTGCTGGACCCTGTTCGGCGATCGCAGCCGCTATGTCAGCCTGGAGGCGGGCATCCGCGCGGCACTGCCGGAAGGCACGGCGTTGCAGGTGGAGGATGGCTGCGGGCTGGAGGCGCCGCTGGAAGGCGGCATGGAAGCCGCTGTCGCCGCCGCACGCGCGGCCGACGTGGTACTGCTGGCGGTGGGCGAGCCGCAGCGCTACAGCGGCGAGGCCCAGTCACGCACCCGGATCGTGCTGCCGGCGGCGCAGCAGGCGCTGGCCGAAGCGGTCGCCGCGACCGGTACGCCGGTCGTGGTGCTGCTGCGCAACGGCCGCGCGCTGGCCCTGGAAGGCGCGGTCCGCGACGCGCAGGCGATCCTGGTGACGTGGTTCCTGGGCAGCCAGACCGGCCACGCGGTGGCCGACGTGCTGTTCGGCGACTGCAGTCCGTCGGGCCGGCTGCCGGTGAGCTTCCCGCATGATTCGGGCCAGCAGCCGTACTTCTACAACCATCCGCGCACTGGGCGGCCGGAGCTGCCGGGAGTCACCGAGTTCAAGGCCCGCTGGCGCGAGTATCCGCACGCGGCGCTGTACCCGTTCGGACACGGGCTGACCTACAGCCGCATCGAATACGGCCCGACCGGCGTGGATTCCGCCGAGATCGAATGGGATGGCACCGTGGTGGTGGCCGCCCGCGTGCACAACGCCGGGTCACGTGCGGTGGAGGAGGTGGTGCAGCTGTATGTGCACGACTGCGTGGGTAGCCGCGTACGGCCCGTGCGCGAACTCAAGGGGTTCCGGAAGATCCGGCTCGAGCCCGGGCAGGCGTGCGAGGTGGAATTCCGCCTCTCGCGGCATGACCTCGCCTTTACCCGGGCGGACGGAAGCTTCGGCGCCGAGCCGGGTGCGTTCGACGTCTGGATCGCGCCCTCGTGCGTAGCCGGCATCCCGGCGCGCTTCGGCCTTTTGCCGGCCAGGGCATAAGTACAGGCACGGCGGCCGGCATGCGGCCGCGGTGCGTGGCCACATGGTCAGGCCAGGTCAGGTGCCATGCGCGTCGCCGCGCTCCCAGGCGCGCTGGATCGCCAGGCGGGCGCGGCTCCAGTCCAGGCGCGAATTGCCCTTGCGGCCCTCCCATTCGCGCCGCAGCGCATCCTCGGCGGCGGCGAACTCGGCGGCCGGGTCGCGGCGGCGCGCGCTGTAGCCGGTCTCGTACGCGGCGGCGTAATCCTCGTAGGTGTCGCCCTCGAGGTAGTACGGCTCGCTGCTGTACTGCTGGTTCCAGTAGCCGGAATCGGGGAACTGCTCGGTGGCGGTCCGTCCGGGGATCTGGTAACCGGGGGTCGTGGTCATCGGCGTTCTCCTGTCGTTTGCGAGCCTCCACCGTAGCGGCGCCGGCGTTAAGCGCGCTGCGAGGCGGAGTGACCGGCGCGTGATTGCCGGCGCGGCTTCAGCTGGTGGCGCTGGCCGATTCGTAGGGCAGCGGGGTCGCCCCGGCACGCACCACCGCGGCTTCGGCCGCTGCCAGCGCCGCGTCGTCGCCGTCGACCACCAGCAGCACCTGGCCACCTTCGATCGCATCCTCGAACTTGCGTCGCACGGGGTCCTGGACGGTGGCGCCCATCAGCGCCGAGGACCAGCTGCCGACGGCAGCCCCCACGCCGGCCATGATCGCCGCGCCGGCCAGGGTGATGCCCAGCGGCGGCACTGCGACCGCGATCAGCCCGGCGACCAGGCCCACCGCACCGCCACCGGCGGCACCGCGCAGGGCCGCGGGGACCATGTCGGTGTGGGCCTCGCGCAGGTCGTCGGGGACCGCGTCCATCTCGATGTCCGAACGGGCGATGAGCGACAGGCAGTCGCGGTCGATGCCGGCATCGCGTGCGGCGCCGAGCGCGGCCTGGGCGGCGGCGAGGTTGGGGGTGCTGTAGATGCGGCGATGCTTCATCGCGGCCTTCCTCCGGCTTGGAATGTGCGGAGGAAAAACTCTGGGGCGCAGGCGGTGACACCTGCGTGAGCGATGCGTGCGGCCGGTGTCAGCCTGCACCCGGCGGCGGACCGGGGTCCGGTGCGTCCACCGCGTCGGGACTGTGGCGGGCGACGATCGCGGTGGCGGCCAGGTCGCCGGTGACATTGCCGGTGGTGGCGAACACGTCGGGAATCGTGTCCACCGCCAGCAGCAGCCCCAGCGGCTCCACCGGCAACCCCATGGACTGGGTCACCGGCATCACCGTGGCCATGAAGCTGACCTGGCCGGGCAGGCCCACCGAGCCGAGGCTGATCACCACCGCCAGCGCCGCACCGGCAGACAGCTGCAGGGCCGTCAGTTCGATGCCGTAGGCCCACGCGACGAAGCAGGCCGCGACCACGTACTGGATCGGGCTGGTGATGCGGAACAGGGTCACCGCCATCGGCAGTACCAGGCCGGCCACTGCGCGCGGGATGCCCAGGCGCATGCGCGCGCTTTCCAGCATCGCCGGCAGGGTCGCCAGCGAGGACTGGGTGCTGGCCGCGACCACCTGCGCCGGCAACGCGGCCTTGGCGAACTCCATCGGCGAACGTCGCCCCAGCACCGGCACCAGGAGGTAGCAGATGGCGATCGCCCCCAGGTACAGCCCGCACTGCAGGCCGATATAGCCGGCCAGCGCGCCGACCACGCCCAGGCCCGCCTGCGCGCACACCGCCAGCATCAGCGCGAACACGCCCAATGGCGCGGCCAGCAGCACCCAGTGCACGATCACGATCATGGTGTCGGCGATGCCCTGGCACAGGCCGATGACCTGCGCGCGCCGTTCGGCGGCGATGCGGGTGAGCGCGAAGCCGAAGAACAGCGCGAACACCACCAGTGGCAGCATCGCGCCCTGGGCGGCGGCCATGATCGCGTTGGAGGGCACCACCCCGCTCACCCACTGCGCCAGCGTGGGCGGGCTGCCGGCCCCCTCCAGCGCGGGGCTGCCGGCCAGGGTGGCGGCCAGCTGCGGATCCGGCGGCACCAGCGCCAGCAGCGCCGGTGCGGCGAGGGCGGCGTACCCGGAGAACAGCGCCAGCAGGGCCACGAACACAAGCATCGCGCGGCGCGCGACACGCCCGGAGGCGGCGGCGTCGGCCGCGTTGGCCACGCCCAGGATCACCAGTGCCAGCACCAGCGGCACCACGGTCATCTGCAGCGCGCTGAGCCAGAGCTTGCCGACCGGCTGGGCGATGGCCGCGGCGGTGGCGGCGGTGCCGGGGCTGCCCTGGGCCAGGGCCAGGCCGATGACGGCGCCGGCTGCGAGGGCGCCAAGTACGCGCGTGGTCGCGCCAGGCCACCTCACCGGGTGGCCTCGCGGACCGCGTCGGCCGGGGGCAGCTGCCACCAGCCGGCCAGCCGGCGGTACTGGTCGACCGGCAGCAGCACGAAGCGCGGCCGGGCGGCCGCATCGATCCATGCCAGCAGGGTCTCCATGTCCGCCCCGGACATCGCCGTGCACCCTGCGGTCGTTTCGCCGGGCGTGCGCCACAGGTGGGCAAAGATGCAGCTGCCCCGGCCCGGCACGGCCTGGCGGTTGTGCTCGATCACCAGGCCCAGGCGATAGCGCGGATCGCCATCGTTGTGGATGTCCAGCCGCATGGGCTCGGTCGATCCCTCGACGGCGCGGGCGCCGGCCTCGCGGGCGTCGACGATGCGGTTGTAGAGCGGCGAACCGGGCACGTCCATGCACCAATGGCCAGCGTCCATCTGCGCGTAGGGCAGGCCAGAGCGGACCTCGGCGGCCGGCGCGTAGCCGAAGGCCGTCCCGACGGGGAAGATGCCGGCCGGACTGCGCCCGTCGCCCTCGCGCTTCACCGGCCCCGCATCCTGGTCGGACCGCGCGTGGGATCCGTCGCCCCAGGCACTGCCGTTGCGCCCGATGCTGACCTCCACCGCGGCGCCGACCCTGCGCCAGGGCGAGTCCTCTCCGTCACGCTCGAAACGTTGCAGGCGCCCGTGGCTGTCGTCCCACGTGCCGGTGGTAACGACCACCAGCTGGGTGGACCCGTACACGACCTTCGGGGGCAGTTCCGCATGGGCAGCAGCCCCGGCAAGGAACAGGAGCAGGCCGATGGCGGCGCACGCCAGGTGCAGGCGGATCCGGAAGGGCAGGGCGAGGCGCGCGGTCCGCATGGGTCACTCACGACTCCAGCAGGTGCTGGATGCGTTCGAGGTTGATGTTGAGCTGCCGGTGCCGGTCCGGGTTGGCCTGGCACAGCAGCACGAACAGGAAGTCGAGCAGGTACTGCAGCGAGGAGCGGTACAGCAGCTGGGCCACGTGCGGCGCCGGGTCGTGCGCCGACACCACCAGGGTCGCGTCGGCGTGCGCGCGCAAGGGATTGGCGGTATGCCGCGTGATCGAGACCACCTTTCCCTCGCAGGCCTGGAACTGGCGGCTGAGCTGGGACAGCTGCGGCAGCTGGCCGAACTCGGAGAACAGCAGCAGCACGTCTCCCGGACGTGCGGCGGAAAGGTTGGCCATCATCAGGATCGGGTCGGCGTGGTGCACGGTCAGCACGCCCAGCAGCGACAGCCGCATCGCGAACTCGCGTGCGAACAGGCCGTCGTCGCCCAGGCCGCAGACGAACACCTTGCCCGCGCCATCGACCATGCCGACGATCGCCTCGATCCGCTCGCGGGGATTGAGCAGCCGGGTTTCCTCCTCGGCTGCGGCCTTGCTGCGGCGCAGGCCCTCCTCCAGCCGGACGTAGGCGTCGCCGGGCCCGGGCGCGGCGCCGGCGGGCGCGTCGCCGCCGTTGCGCGCCAGCGCCTGGCCGATGCTGTACTTGAGGTCCGGGTAGCCGCGGAAGCCGAACTTCTGGCTGAACTTCACCACCGAGGACTGGCTCACGCCCAGCGCGCTGGCCAGCTGCTGGGAGGAGTAGTCGCGCAGCAGGTGGGCGTTTTCCAGGATGAAATCGGCGATGCGGCGCTCGATGGCCGACATCTGGTCGCGTTCGGAGCGGATCTTCACCAGGGGCGGCATGGCCGTGATCTTCATCCGCGGGCGCGTGCGTGGCAACCGGCGCTCAGGGCGCCAGCGGCTCCAGCCCTCGGATCTCGACGATACCCAGGCCCGGCGCGTCGGTGATGGTGATCTCCGACTCGTTGAAGATCACCCCGCCCTCGACCGGGTTGAACTGGCCCAGCGAGGGGCCGTCCAGGTCCACCTTGGTGATCGCCTCCGACTTGGCCACCGCCAGGTGCACCGCGGCGGCCACCGAGATGGCCGATTCGATCATGCAGCCGATCATGCACTGCACCCCGTAGATCGAGGCGATGTCGGCGATGCGGATGGCGTTGGACAGGCCGCCGGTCTTCATCAGCTTGATGTTGATGATGTCCGCGGCGCGGCGCTGGATCAGCTCGAACACCTGTTCCGGGCCGAACACGCTCTCGTCGGCCATCACCGGGGTGTGCACCCGGTCGGTGACGTACTTGAGGCCTTCCAGGTCGGCGGCCTTCACCGGCTGCTCCAGCAGCTCGAGCATGACGCCGGCGTTCTCCAGCGCGTGCATGGCGAACACCGCCTGCTTCGGGGTCCAGCCCTGGTTGGCGTCCAGGCGCAGCAGGGCGCGACCCTCGACCGCCGCGTGCACCGCCTTGACCCGCTCGATGTCCAGGCCGATGTCCTTGCCCACCTTGAGCTTGAGCGAATCGAAGCCGCGGTCCACCGCCGAGATCGAGTCGGCCACCATCTTGTCGATGTGGTCCACCGAGATGGTGATGTCGGTGGTGATCACCGGGTCGCCGCCACCGAGCATCTGGTACAGCGGCGCGCCGTGGAGCTGCCCCCACAGGTCGTAGACCGCGATCTCCACCGCGGCCTTGGCGCTGGTGTTGCGCTCCAGCGCGCCCTGGATGAGGCCGCAGATGCGGTTGAGGTTGGCGATCTCCTGGCCGATCAGCCGCGGCTTGATGAAGCGCTCGATCGCCGCGGCGATCGAACCGTGGGTGTCGCCGGTGATCACCGCGGTGGCCGGCGCCTCGCCATGGCCGGTGTGGCCGCTGTCGGTATGCACCAGCACCACGATGTCCTCGACCGTGTCCACGGTGCGCAGCGCGGTCTTGAAGGGGGTCTTCAGCGGCACGCGTAGCATGCGCAGTTCGATGTCGGTGATCTTCACTGGGAGGCGTCTCAGGGAGAGGTGCGCGGGCGGATGCGCTGGATGCTGGTCATGCGGTCCACGTAGGTCTGGCTGTCGCTGAACAGCATCGGTTCCAGCGGCGTGACCACCACGCCGTTGAGGCCGGCACGCACCAGGCCGCCGTCGGCCCCGCGCCAGGTGCCGCCGTTGGTGTCGTGGATCATGTAGGCCATGCCGTCCTGGTGGCCGATGGCCATCATCACGTGGCCGGGGATGTAGACCAGGTCGCCCGGCTGCAGGGCGCGCACCGCGGCCTGGCGGCGTGTGGCGTCGTCACCCCCGCCGTCCCCGAAGGCGACGCGGTCCAGCGCCGGGCTCACCGCCTGGTCGCGGGTGTTGCGTGGCAGCAGGACGCCGAAGCTGCGGTACACCTCGGCGACGAAGCCACTGCAGTCGCGGGCGTCGTAGGAATGCCCCCAGCCGTAACGCTCGCCGAGGAACTTGAAGGCCTGGGTGATCAGGTTGGCCGGCGTCAGCGGCAGGTAGTCGGTGGCCACGTCGGCCGAGCGCGGGACCAGCGCGGGGACGAACTCGAGGCTGCCATCGGCGCGCCGTGCCGGCAGGTCGACCACGTGCGAGGCGAACGGGTGCTGGCCGTTGACCAGCCGTTCCGGGGGCAGGCCGGTGCGCAGCGGCAGGCGCAGGCCCATGTCCAGCTGCAGGTCCGACACCCGCGGCTCTTCCGGCGTCCAGGTGGTGTGCACCCGGGCGCCGGTGATAACGATGTACGGTGCGCGGCCGGCATACCCGAGCACCGCTTCGCGCTCGCCGGTGGCCACGTGCCGCGCCTCGATCCAGGCCAGGTAGCGCTCGCTGGCCACGAACAGCCAGCGGCCGTCGCGGCTGCGGTGCAGCACGGCCACCGCATCGCCCGGGAACAGCGCCGATTCCTGGAACCGGTCGATATCGGTTTCGCCCGCCGTGGAGAACACCCGCAGCGACGTCGGGAAGGCGCGCAGCGCGGCCCGGTGCACCACCAGGCCCAGGCGCAGGGGCTGGCTGGCGGGGATGGCGTCCAGCGCCAGCTCGCGTTGCAGGCCGGCCAGGGTGCGGGCCGGGACCGGCTGGCCATCCCCATCGAACAGCGGCCGGTCGGGAGCGGTGGACAGCGCCTGGATCCGCTCGCGCACGAAGGCCCGGGGCAGGGGATCGGGCAGCGCCGCCAGGTCGTGGATCGAGCGGTCGCTGGCGCGCATGCGCGCGTTCTGCGCGGCGATGCCCGCGCGGTCGAGGATGACGCGGTCGGGGTCTGGCAGCCGGTCGATCCAGTGCTGCGGGTCCAGGTCGCCCAGGCGCACCCCGACCACGCCCGTGGGCGCATCGCCGGCCGGTGCCGGCAGCGACCATGCCGGGGCGGTAGCGGCCAGCAGCAGGACGGCCAGCAGGGGCCGGGCCGCCGCAGTGGTGCGTCGGCACGCCGCGGCGCCACGTGTGATCAGCGCTCTCATCGTCAGGCTCCCCTGGTCAGGTACTGCGGAAGAATAGTTATTCCGAATATTTGGCGAGTCAAGAATAAATTATTGACCCACTGGCAGCCGCGTGTTACATCGGCATTACCACCGCACCCGGGAAGTGTCGTCGTGGAAGTCGGTCTTCGCCAACCAGTGGCGCGCCATGAACAGCCGGTCCGGCTCCAGCGCCGGGGCCGTGCTGGCCGCGCCATGGTCCTGTGCCTGGCGCTGCACGCCGCCACGGCAGTCGCGGCCGCCGGCAATGCCGATCCGCTGCCACCGGTCGTCGCCGCGGTCGACGCCGGGCGCTTTGCCCAGGCCGAAGCCCGGATCGCCACGCTGCTGGCCGGCGGCGACTTGGCCGGCACCACCCGACACCAGCTCCTGTTCGAACGCGAGCGCATGCGCCGCATCCGCCTGGATTTCCCTCTGGACCGTGCCGCGGTGCTGGACCGCTTGCGCCAGTCCATCCCGGACCTGCACGAAGAGGAATTCGAGGCCTGGGACCGGTCCGGCCTGCTCGAACACATGGATATCGACGGGCAGCGATGGTGGTTCACCCGCGCCGTGCCGAACCTGTTCCGCCTCAGCCCGGCGGCGGCCGCGCGCCGGGCCCCGCCGGTGCGGCCGTTCAGCGAAGGCCCGTTCGAGCGGTTGCATCCCCACCATGCCGAAGTGGTCGCCGCCGCCGGCACGCCCGGGGGCGATGCCTCGCGGCGGGTGGAAGTGACCCAGTCGCTGGTGGTCAGGCCCGACGCGGTGCCGGCCGGGGAGACGGTGCGCGCCTGGATCCCGTTCCCGCGTGCCATCGAGGGCCAGCAGGACGGCATCGCGCTGCTGCGAAGCTCGCCTGCCGGCGGCCAGGTGGCGCCGGAGGAGGCGGCCATGCGCACGGTGTACCTGGAGGCGCCGGCGCGCGCTGGCGAGCCGACCCGGTTCTCGATCACCTACCAGGTGACGGTGCATCCGCGCCACGTGGCGGTGGACGCCGACACGGTGGTGCCGGCCGACCGTGAAGATCCGGCACTGCGGCCGTACCTGGCCGAACGCGCGCCGCACGTGGTGTTCACTCCGCAACTGCGCGCGTTCTCGCAGCAGGTGGTGGGGAGCGAAACCAATCCCTACCGCATCGCCCGCAAGCTGTTCGAGGCGGTGGACCGCATCCCGTGGGCCGGCGCCCGCGAGTACTCCACCATTTCCAACCTCAGCGACCATGCGCTCCGCGCCGGCCACGCCGACTGCGGCCAGCAGACCCTGCTGCTGATCGCACTGCTGCGGCTCAATGGCATTCCCGCGCGCTGGCAGTCCGGTTGGACCTACTCCGACGACGCGGTCGGCTACGACAACATGCACGACTGGGGCTGGATGTACCTGGCCCCGTACGGCTGGCTGCCGATGGACGTCACCACCGGCCGGCTAGAAAGCCAGGACCCGGCATTGCGCTGGTTCTACCTCGGCGGGCTCGATGCCTACCGCATCGCCTTCAACGACGACTACGCGCGCGACTTCATCCCGGCCAAGACGCACTTCCGCTCCGAGACGGTCGACTCGCAGCGCGGCGAGACCGAATGGCGCGGCGGGAACCTCTACTTCGACCAGTGGGACTACCGGTTCCAGTGGCGGATGCTGCCGGCGAACGGCGGCGACAGGACGGGCGGGGACAACTTCAACACCACTGTGGGAGAGACACGGGGATGAACAGCAGGATCCTGAGGAAAGCGGCGCTGGCCGTGGCGCTGGGCGCGTGCCTGGGCACGGTGGCCCCGGCAGTGATGGCGCAGAGCGCCACCGGTGCGGTTGCCGGCCGGGCCACCGCCGGCGACCAGCTGGTACTGACCAGCCGGCAGACGGGGCTCAGCCGCACCGTCACCGCCGGCAGCGACGGCACCTACCGCCTGAGCCAGCTGCCGGTGGGCGACTACCGCCTGCAGGTGCTGCGCGACGGACAGCCGGTGGGCGATCCGGTGGACCTGGCGGTGGCCCTGGGCGGCACCACCTCGGTCAACCTCGGCCGCGACGGTGCCGTCGCCAACCTCGACGCGATCGAGGTGGTCGGCTCGCGCGTGGTCAACCGGGTGGACGTGTTCTCGATCGAGACGGCGACCAACGTCAACCGCGAGGACATCGCACGCCTGCCGGTGCCGCAGGACCTCAGCTCGGTCGCGCTGCTGGCGCCGGGAGTGATCGGCGGCAACTCCTCGCTGGGCGGCATCTCCTTCGGCGGCTCCTCGATCGCCGAGAACTCGGTCTATATCAACGGCCTGAACGTCACCGACTTCTACCGTCGCCAGAGCTTCTCCACCGCGCCGTTCGCGTTCTTCGACCAGTTCCAGATTAAGACCGGCGGCTATTCGGTGGAGTTCGGCCGCAGCACCGGCGGCGTGATCAACGCGGTGACCCGCTCGGGCTCCAACGAGCTCAAGGGCGGCGTGGAACTGACCTTCGAGCCGGAGGCCTTCAGCTCCACCGCGCGCGACCACCGCTTCTACGACGTGGACGGCAGCGGCAACCCGGTGCCGGTGGACTACCGCTCCAGCCGCGACCGCAGCAGCCTGATCAAGGCCAATGCCTGGGCATCCGGCCCGCTGGTCGAGGACCGGCTGTTCCTGTTCGCGATGTACGAGCAGCAGAAGGTCGATTCGGGCTACACCCTCAATGCTGGCGCCAGCTGGCACGACGGCAAGGCCAGCAACGGGTTCTGGGGCACCAAGCTGGACTGGAACATCAACGAGAACCACCTGCTGGAGCTGCTGGCCTTCTCCGACGAGGGCCAGACCGATACCACCAGCTACGCCTACGACTGGGACGGCCGCGAGCGGGGCGCCATCAGCGGCGTGGGCACCAGCGAAAGCGGCGGCAAGAGCGGATCGCTCACCTACACCGGCCGCTTCGGCGAGAACCTGGTGGCCAAGGCGATGTATGGAACGAACCGCAGCAAGAGCGTGGTCACCTCGCCGTCGGACGAGCAGTGCGCGCAGGTGATCATCAACTCCAGCTACAACGCGATCTACACCGGCATGGGCCGGCCGCCGGTCAGCTGCCACCCCAGCGCCTCGGCCTCGGTGGTGGACCACCATGACGAGCGCGAGGTGGCGCGCCTGGACTTCGAGTGGAGCCTCGGCAACCACCTGCTGCGTTTCGGCGTGGACACCGAAACGATGACCACCGACCGCACCACGCGCTATCCCGGCCCGACCGCCCAGCGCTACACCATCTACTCGTACGCGCCGGGCGCGGTACTGGGCAACGGCGCCACCGTCCCGGCGGGCGTATCGGCCGTGGCGATGGGCCGCGAGCGCCGCGACGGCGGCGTGTTCGACACCGAGGCCAGCGCCTTCTACGTCGAGGACAACTGGAGCGTCACCCCGAACCTGCTGCTGAACCTCGGCCTGCGGGTGGACAGCCTGGACTACAAGACCGCCACCGGCTCCAGCTTCATCAAGCTCGACGACCTGGTCTCGCCGCGCGTGGGCTTCTCCTGGGACGTGCGTGGGGACGGGCGCGCCAAGCTGTTCGGAAACGCCGGCCGCTACTACCTGCCGGTCAACAACATCATCAACTACACCTTCGCCGGCGGACTGGTCGACGAGTACACGTATTACGCACTGGACGGCTGGGCCCAGGCCACCAACCCGGTCACCGGCACCGCGTACATGGCGCCGGTGCTGGGCGCGCAGATCGGCCGGGTGGACGATGACATGAACATCGGCGTGGGCGACCTGCGCCAGAGCGTGGACCGCGACCTGGAGGCGATGTACCAGGACGAATTCATCCTCGGCTTCCAGGCGATGATCAACCAGGCCTGGTCCTGGGGCGTCAACGCGACCTACCGCGACCTGACCCACGCCGTTGACGACATGCGCATCAACGCCCTGTGCGGGGTGCGCCACGGCAACCTGTGGCCGATCGCCAACCCGGGCGAGGCGGTCACGGTGTGGGGCACCACCGCCATGGGCTGCGCCCAGGATGGCTGGGTCACCATCGACACCTCGCGCGAGGGCTACATGATGGCCGGCAGCAACCAGGTCATCGGCTACTTCAAGCCCGAGCGCACCTACAAGGGCGTGGAACTGCAGATCGACCGCGCCTGGGACGACAAGTGGGCGTTCAATGCGTCCTACCTGTGGTCCAAGCTGGAAGGCAACCACGAAGGGCCGGTCAACTCCGACACCAACTACGGCGATACGGGCATGGTCCAGCACTGGGACCACCCCGCCAACAACCAGCGCTACGGCGACCTGTTCAACGACCACCGCCACCAGGTCAAGCTGCGCGGCAGCTATCGCCTTAACGAACAGTGGTTGTTCGGCGGCACGGTCACCGCGCTGTCCGGCGGGCCGATCACGGCCTTCGGCACGTCCTGGCCGGGCGAGGATTCGGTGGCCAGCTACACCAGCGAGGGCAGCGGCGGCGGCACCGGCTGGATCTGCGTGGCCAACTGCACCGCGCCCAACGCCGAGCGGCAGTACGAGTACTCGCCGCGTGGCGCTTACGGGCGCATGCCGTGGATCTACAACGTCGGCGCCAGCGTGACCTGGGCGCTGCCGGTGGAGAACGTGGACCTGAAGGTGCGCCTGTCGGTCTACAACCTGCTCAACGACCAGGAGGTGATCAACGTGCGCGGCCGCTACGAGAAGCAGCCTGGCGACTACCGGCCCACCTTCGGCACCGGGACGCGCTGGCAATCGCCGCGCTACGCGCAGCTGGTGGTGAGCTGGAACTTCTGATCGTGCCCGGGCCGGCCGGCAGCCCCGGCCGGCCCGCCATCCGGAGCAGGCAATGCGACGTTTCCTCCCTCTTGCGGCCGCCCTGGCGGCCGCTTTTTTTTCCCCGCCCGCAGCGGCGTCCGGCGGCCCGGCCGGGCACACGCCAGAGCGGGTCGCGCAGGCGGTGGACGCGGCGGTCGCCCGTTACGACCTGCCGGGGATCGCGGTGGGCGTGGTCGAGGACGGCCAGGTGGTGGCCATGGTCACCCGCGGTGAACTGGCCGCCGGCAGCGGCCAGCCGGTCACGCCGGCGGCGCTGTTCAAGATCGCCTCCAATACCAAGGCGATGACCGCCGCGGTGCTGGCGCGGCTGGTGGACCAGGGCCGCCTGCGCTGGGACGACCCGGTCACCCGGCACCTGCCGGACTTCCGCATGCACGATCCGTGGGTGACGCGGCAGATGCAGGTGCGCGACCTGCTCATTCACAACAGCGGCCTGCCGCTGGGTGCCGGCGACCTGATGCTGTGGCCGGAGCCGAACGACTTCGCCCGGCAGGACATCATCGCCGGGCTGGCGCACCTGCGCCCGGTGACCAGCTTCCGTTCCGGCTACGCCTACGACAACCTGCTGTACGTGGTGGCCGGCGAGGTGGCGGCTGCCGCCGGCGGCAAACCCTACGCGGAACTGGTGCGCGAGCAGGTGTTCGCGCCGCTGGGCATGGACGGCTGCCGCGTCGGCACGTGGCAGGTGGAGCAGGCCGGTCCGCTCGCAAGAGCGCACCGGCGCGCGGACGGCCGCAACCTCCCGGCGCCGCCCGAGCGCGGGCAGGTGCCGGACATCACCTCGATGGCCGCCGGGGGCATCCGCTGCGGCCTGGACGACATGCTGCGCTGGGTGCGCGCCTGGCTCGATCCGGCCGACGCCTGGCTGTCGCCGGCGCAGCGCGGCGCGGCCTGGACCGGGCACATGCCCATGCCGGTCGGCGAGCGGATGCGCCGCTGGGACAACAGCCACTTCCATGCCTACGGCTATGGCTGGCGCCTGTCCGATGTGGATGGCCAGTGGAAGGTGGCCCACACCGGCACGCTGTCGGGGATGTATTCCTCGACGATCCTGCTGCCGGACCAGCGCGTGGGCATCGTCATCCTCATCAACGGCGAGGCCGATGACGCGCGTACCGTGCTGGGCCAGGTGCTGCTCAAGCAGTACACCGCGCCGGACCCGGGCCTGGACGTGGCGCACTACGCCACACTGCTGGACCAGGAGCGCGCGGCGCGACGCGCGGCCCAGCCCGTGCCGGACACCTCCGCGCGGCGTGCGGCGACCGCCGCCGAGGCGGCGGCCCTGCTGGGCGTGTGGCGCGACCCGTGGTTCGGCGAGGTCCGCGTGTGCCGGCGCGGCGACGGCATCGGCTTCGCCTCGGCGCGTTCGCCACGCCTGGCGGGCCGGCTGATGCGGGTGGACGGGCGCTGGCTGGTGGATTGGGACGACGATGGCGTCGATGCCGAGGCCTGGCTGCACCCGCCGCACGGCAGCGACGCTACCCTGCGCATGTCCAAGGTCGATCCGGAGGCGGACTTCAGCTATGACTACGAAGACCTCGATTTCGCCCGCGTGCGTGCGTGCCCCTGAAGCAGTGCGTCGCTGCCTGGTCGGCGTCCTGATCCTGCTGCTGGCCGCACCGGCCGCGGCACAGGTGCAGGTGGCCACGGCGGACGACGCCGCCAGCGCGGGCATGGTCGACGTGCGCAGCCTGGCACCCCGCATCCGCACCGAGATGCGCTATGCCGGCGCGGACAACTTCACCGGCGCGCCCGTGCCCGGATACGAGGCCTCGCGCTGCCTGCTGCTGCGCCCGGCCGCCGAAGCGCTGGCGGAGGTGCAGGCGCGGCTCGAAGGGCAGGGGCTGTCGCTGCTGGTGTACGACTGCTATCGCCCGGTGCGCTCGGTGCAGGCCTTCATGCGCTGGGTGGCCGCGGCCGACGACCCGGCGTTGAAGGCGCGCTGGTATCCGCAGGTGGACAAGGCCGCCCTGGTGCCGGGGTACATCGCCGACAGTTCCGGCCACAGCCGCGGCGCCACCGTGGACCTGACCCTGGCCCGGTGCGTGGATGCAGGGCCTTGCCGGGCACTGGACATGGGCACGCCGTTCGACCTGTTCGATCCGGCCGCGCACACCGACGCGCCGGTGGCGCCCGCGCAGCGTGCCAATCGCGACCGGCTGCGGGCGGCGATGCAGGCCGCAGGCTTCGCCAACTATCCCGGGGAATGGTGGCATTACACCCTGGACCCGGAGCCGGCCCCCGGCACCGCCTACGACTTCCCGGTGCGCTGATGCTGGACTGGCTGCCGGTGTCCTGCCCCTGGTGCGGCGAGTGCTTCGAGACCGCGGTCGATGCCAGCGCCGGCGCGCAGCAGTACGTGGAGGATTGCCAGGTCTGCTGCCGGCCCATCGTCATGCACGCGGATGTCGACGGGGAGGGCATCGCCCACCTGCGGGTCGCGCGCGAAGGTGGCGACTGAGCCTGGCCCGCCGATGCGCCGCCCGTGCGACGGCTAGACTGTGGCCCCCTCCATGCCGCCCACTGCCCATGAACCTGAAACTGCATACCGGCCTGCTTGGCTGCCTGGAGGCTGGCGCGATCGCGCTGCTCGTGGGCGTGCTGGTGTATGCCGCCTGGTCGTGGGTGGGGCGGCGTGCCGGTCTCCAGGTGGGGCAGGTGGTGGGCGGCGCGGCCCTCACCGCGGCGGTCATCGGCGCCGGCATCGACGCGTGGAACCTGTTCTACCTGGGGATGGTGAAACTCGAGTCGCCGGTCTATGCGCGCATTGCGCTGGCCGGCATCCACGACGCCGACCATCTCGGCACGCGCGTGCTGATGGAGGTGACCGGTGCCGCCGGCGGCACCGTGCTCGGGTGGTGGCTGTTCAGCCACCGGAAGGCCGCCGCCGACGCCAGCCAGGCGCGCTGAACTGGGACGCACGACCCGTTACAACGCACGTTGAAGGCGCCGGTAACCCGGCCTCGACGTCACGCTAACAGGCGGCTACACCGGCCGGCGGCGCGGGGGGTTAACAGGACGTTGGACGCCCGTCCGCGCGCCAAGAACGGTTCATCCGGCGCCACGCAAGGTGCGTCCCGTGACCCGCCCCACGGCGGTTCGCCACCTTCCACCCGAGGATTACGCCGATGAAGCACATCAACACCCGCACCCGTACCGGCCTGCTGTTCCTGGGCCTGATGGCCGCCGCCCCGCTGGCGTTCGCCCAGAGCACCAGCCCGGCGCAGGAGCCGGCCACGCAGATGCAGACCCAGGCCGGATCCACGGTGCCGGCCACCGGCGCAGCCGAACAGCAGCGCCAGCAGTCGGCGGCCAGTGGCCAGGCCAAGGGATGGGCGGACCTGGACACCGACGGCAACGGCAACATCAGC
>JBQGEI010000185.1:0-2635 GCA_052039535.1 Pseudoxanthomonas sp. | reverse complement strand
TCAGTCCGGCTTCCGCTTCTGGCGCAGGTAGATCATCGCCCCCAGCGCCACGAAGGCCAGCCCGACCACGCTGAAGCCCGGGCGGCCACCATGGAAGGCGCCGGCAATGAAGAGGACGCCGGCTCCGGCATACAGCGCGGCGGTGACCTTCGGCGGAAGTCCCTGTGTGTCCATGGATCAGATCCCACTCCTGCTGGAACCGGAAAATGCGAAGCCGGGCGATGCCCGGCTCCGGTCACGCATGAAGACGTCCGCTGCGCGGCCATCTGCAGCCACACGGCCAGCCCCCGGGGGGACCTGCCCGTAGCCCCCAGTCCGGGGGCGGGTCGCGCCAGGCCAGTGGCGGGAAGTGGCGGCACGCGGAACCCGGCGTCTGCGTCGCAAACCCGGGCACCCGCGAGCCAACTCAGTTGGCTTTATGGATCGCGCGCTTGTCCACGGCCATGGCGGCGTCGTGGATGGCTTCGGACAGGGTCGGGTGGGCGTGGCAGATCCGCGCCAGGTCGTCGGCCGAGCCGCTGAACTCCATGGTCAGCACGCCCTCGTGCACCAGCTCCGAAGCGCTCGGCCCGATGATGTGCAGGCCCAGGACGCGATCGGTCTCGGCGTGGGCGATCACCTTCACGAAGCCGGTGGCCTCGGCCATGGCGACGGCGCGGCCCACCGCGGCGAATGGGAAGCTGCCGGTCTTGTACGGCACACCCTCGGCCTTGAGCTGCTGCTCAGTCTTGCCGACCCAGGCGATCTCCGGCGAGGTGTAGATGACCCACGGGATGGTGTCGAAGTTGACGTGGCCCGGCAGCCCGGCGATCAGCTCGGCCACGGCGATGCCTTCCTCGAAGCCCTTGTGCGCCAGCATCGGGCCGCGCACGCAGTCACCGATGGCCCACACGCCGTCCACGCCGGTGTGGCAATGCTCGTCGACCACGATCTGGCCGCGCTCGTTGAGCTGCACGCCGGTGCCCTCGGCCAGCAGCCCCTTGGTCGCGGCACGGCGGCCCACGGCCACCAGCAGCCTGTCGACCGACAGGGTCTGCTCCTCGCCCTTGGCGTCGGTGTAGACCAGGGCCACTTCCTTCTTCTTGCCCTTGCCGGTGACCTCGGCCTTGGAGACCTTGGCGCCCAGGCGGATGTCCAGGCCTTCCTTCTTGAACTCGCGCGCGGCCAGCTTCGACACTTCGGCATCGGCGGCAGCCAGCAGCTCCGGCATGGCCTCGAGGATGGTCACCTCGGCACCCAGGCGGCGCCACACGCTGCCCAGCTCCAGGCCGATGACGCCCGCACCGATCACGGCCAGGCGCTTGGGCACCTCGGTGAAGTCCAGCGCGCCGACGTTGTCGACGATGGTCTCGCCGTCGAACTTCGCGAACGGCAGCTCGATCGAGTCCGAACCGGCGGCCAGGATGACATTGGTGCCCTTGAGCTCGACCTCGGCGCCATCGTGCTGCCTGACCTTGACCACGTTGCCGGCGTGCAGCTGGGCGAAGCCGTAGTACGGGGTCACCTTGTTGGCCTTGAACAGCATGGCGATGCCGCCGGTGAACTGCTTAACGATGCCGTCCTTGCGGGCGATCATCTTCTCCACGTCCATCGCCGCATCCTTGAAGCTGATGCCGTGCTGGTCGAACTTGTGGAGCATGTTCTCGTACTGGTGGGTCGAGTCCAGCAGCGCCTTGGACGGCACGCAGCCCACGCGGAGGCAGGTGCCACCGAGGGCGGGCTTGCCGTCCTTGCCCAGTGCCGCGTCGATGCAGGCCGTCTTCAGGCCCAGCTGCGCGGCGCGGATCGCGGCGTGGTAGCCGGCCGGGCCGGCACCGATGACGACGACGTCGAATTGTTCAGCCATTTCCAGTTCCTTTGCATTCGCGTACCCGGCAGCGCGGGCGCGGCCCCGGGGGGCGGGATTCTGCAGGGCGGGAACTGTCGGATCGGAACCCGTGTCCGCCGGCCCTGGCGAAAACGGCGCCGCCCTTCCGGGGAAGGGCGGCGCGGGGTGTCTTACAGCCCGAACAGCATGCGGTTCGGGTTCTCGAGCTGGTTCTTGATGTCCACCAGGAACTGCACCGCGTCCTTGCCGTCGATGATGCGGTGGTCGTAGGACAGCGCGATGTACATCATCGGCGCGATCACGACCTGGCCGTTCTCGGCGATCGGGCGCTCCTTGATGGTGTGCATGCCCAGGATCGCGCTCTGCGGCGGGTTGACGATCGGGGTCGACATCAGCGAGCCGAAGGTGCCGCCATTGGTGATGGTGAAGGTACCGCCCTGCAGGTCGTCCAGCCCCAGCTTGCCGTCACGCGCCTTCTTCGCGTATTCGGCGATGCCCTGCTCGATGTCGGCGAAGCCCATGCGCTCGACGTTGCGCAGCACCGGGGTGACCAGGCCCTTCTCGGTGGACACGGCGATGGAGATGTCCGAATAGCCGTGGTAGATGATGTCGTCGCCGTCGACCGAGGCGTTGATCACCGGGAAGCGCTGCAGCGCGTTGGCCGCGGCCTTCACGAAGAAGCTCATGAAGCCGAGCTTGATGCCGTGGGTCTTCTGGAAGTCCTCGCCCAGCTGCTTGCGCGCGGCCGACACCTTGGCCAGGTTGACCTCGTTGAACGAGGTCAGCATGGCGATGGAGTCCTTGGAC
>JBQGEI010000184.1:0-3648 GCA_052039535.1 Pseudoxanthomonas sp. | reverse complement strand
CCGTCTTCTTGGCTGCCGGTGCGGCCGAGCCGGCGGCGGCACGGGTGCCCCCGTGGCTGCGCGAGTTGCCGTAGCTGGCGTTGTAGCGCTTGCCCTTGGCGGTCTTGCGGTCACCCTTGCCCATCTTTCAACTCCTTGATTCGTATGACATAGATCGCGCGCGGCGCGCGACAGGCCGGAAAGCCTAGCATGCAGCGCTCAGTGGGCGCAGCTGGCGTCGTGAACGTGGCCGTGGTTGAGCCTCAGGTTGAGCAGATGGGCCACGCCCACCAGGGTCCCACCGAACGTCATCGCGACCGCATGCGGCACCACCGACTCGTGCAACGGCGCGTACAGCAGGCCGGCCCACAGCGCGGCCAACCCGGGCACCAGCAATCCGAACGCGCGCAGCGTGCGATGGCGGCGGTAGCTCCAGCCCAGGCTGGCCAGGCCGAGCAGGGTCACGAACACCACCAGCGTCCGCTCCACGCCGTCGCCGAACCACAACGACAGTCCCAGCGCCGGCAGCGCGGCCAACAGGACGGGGGTCAGGGCGCAATGGATCGCGCACAGCAGCGAGCCGGTGGCGCCGAGGCGGTCGACCAGCAGGCCGAAGCGCCCCTTGGGTGGATGTCGATGCGCCATCATTCTGTTATTCTGTAACAACTCATTCTCCGGTGCAAGCTGCCGCATCCGGCCGGGCCTTCAAGCAGGCTCGGCCACCACGATGTAGTCGTGCCCGTGGCGCAAGCCGCCTTCGCGGCGCGCGTGGGCCAGGGCGCGCAGGCGCAGGTCGGCCACATGGGCCTGCATCGCCACCGCCAGGCCGCGATCACCGAAGCGGCCAGCCGCCCGGGTGCACATGTCCAGCTGGCTGTCGATGAAACGCTCGCCGTAACGGATCGCGATCCGCTCGGCATCCAGCACCCGGAACCCGGCGCACCGCAGCTGGCGAAGGCTCCAGTCCAGCGGATATTCGCGGTACGGCCGGTCGCCGGCCAGCAGCAGGCAGGCATCGCGCAGGCGGCCGATCTCCACCACCAGGCGGCCGTCGGGATCGTCCGGGGCCGAGGTCACGTACGGCTCCAGGCCGACGAGGTAGAGCCTGCGCCCCACCAGTGGCCGCAGCCGTTCGAACACCCGGTCCTGCCAGCAAGGGGCGAAGCCCTCGATGGCGCCGACCAGGTAATCGGCCAGTACCGTGTCGTAACGCTCGCCCTGGAGCAGGCCAGGGTCGATCCAGTTGCCGACCACCACCCGGTCCTGCGGGCGCATGTCCTGGCCGGCCTCGCGCAGGGTAGCTTCGGCCATGGCCCGCGAGCCGGTGACCGCGGTCCAGCGCTCGCTGTCCAGGCCCAGCAGCCAGCGCATCGAGCTGCGCCCGGTGCCAGCATCCAGCACGCAGCCCCACGGGGCGTCCCCGTGGAGCTGGGTGATCCGCTCGTACAGCGACATCGTCAGGCGTCGACGCGCGGCCACATGCGCCGCTCAGAAGTCATACGACACCCCCACGCTCAGGTTCCGCCCCGGCAGCGGGACACTGCCGGCCAGGAACGAGGCGTGGTTCCAGGCCTGCTCGTCGAGCAGGTTGGCGCCGCGCACGAACAGCCGGGTGTGGCCGTCGGCGAAGCGGTAGCTGGCGCTGAGGTTGAGCATGTCGTACCCGCCGGTCTCCTGCTCGAACCCGGCGATGTCGTCCTGGCGCAGGACGCGATAGAACTCCAGCTGGCCGTCCCAGGCCATGCCGCGGAGGTCGAGGCGCCCGCCGAATCGCGCGGCCGGGATCCTGGGCACGTTGCTGCCGTCGGCGAACCTTGCCCGCACGTGGTCGGCGAACACCCCGGCCGAGACGCCCTGGGTGATGCGATACGCGATCTCGCCTTCGAAGCCGCGGAACTGGGCGTCACGCTGCGAGTACTTGATCAGGCGGAAGTCCTCGAACTGGTCCAGGGTGCGCGCGTAGACATAGTCGTCGATGTCGTTGGCGAAGCCGCCGACGCTGAAGGTCAGGTCGCCGACCGCCTTGCGCAGGAAGAGCTCGACGTTGCGCGAGGACTCCTTGCCGAACGGCGCATCGTTGGCCGTCCCGCCGCACGTCAGCGCGCTGTCCAGCAGGCCGCACTCGTAGGTGTTGGTGGCCAGGTGCACGCCACGGGCGTACAGCTCCTGCGCGTGTGGCAGGCGCTCGGAGTGCGCAGCCGAGAAGGTCAGGGTGGTGTCGGGCTGGAACTCCCAGATCGCCGCGCCGGAGAAGGAAGTGGCGTCGCCGGAGAAGCGCGGGCGGTTGCGCGCGTCCTCGCGCGGCTGGTGCTCCACCCGCTCATGGCGGGCACCCAGTTCGAAGTGCCACCGCTCGGAGGGCTCGAAGTGCTCAACCAGGAAGATGCCGCTGGTGCGGGTATCCACCTTCGGCAGGAACGCCTCGGTACCTTCGGCGCTGAAGCGGGTGTCCGAGTGCTGCACCCCCAGGACCCCCGCCCATCCGGCGACCGGTGCGTGCTCCAGTTCCACCCGGCCTTCGTAGCCGGTGTTGGCGAAGGTGGTGGCGACCTCCCCCTCTTCGAGCTCGTCGTGGCGGTAGTCGGTATGGCTGGCGCGGAAGCGGATCCGGCTGATGCCGGCGAACGGATCACGGTACTCGCCACGCAGGTCCACCCGCTTGCTCACCAGGTCGATGAGCGGCGCCTCCTCGTGCCCATGTTCGTGATCATGGTCGTGGTCGCCGTCATCGTGGTCGTGGCTGCCGCAATGCAGGGCGCTGCCGTGCGGGTGGCAGCCGTCATATTCGTGGCTGTGGCCCGGCAGGCCGTACTCGTCATGACGGTAGGAGTAGGCCAGGCCGACGTAGCCGTTGTCGCCCACCCACGATGCGCCGACGCTGGCGTTGCGCGATTCGGCGAAGGTGCCGTCCACGCGGGATTCGTCCAGGCCCGGCGCGCGGTAGGCATCCGCATCGCGGTACGAGCCTTCGGCATGCAGGACCACGCCACCGCCGGCATGGCCAGTGACCGCGGCCGCGGCCGCGCGCTCGTCGGCGACCGTGTTGCCACGCAGGCCGATCCGGCCCTCGATCCCCCCCTCGGGTACACGGGTCGGGATCTTGTTGTCCAGCACGTTGACCACGCCACCGATCGCGCCACCGCCGTAAAGCAGGGTCGCCGGGCCGCGCAAGACTTCCACCCGCTGGCCCAGCAGCGGGTCGACCGTGACCGCATGGTCGGGGGAGATGTCCGAAGCGTCCAGGACCGAAGCACTGTCCGACAGCACCTTCACCCGGGGACCGACCTGGCCGCGGATGACCGGACGACTGGCGCCGCCGCCGAAGGTGTCGGCATGCACACCCGGCAGTCCGTCCAGGGCTTCGCCAAGGGTCGCGCCGCCTGCTTGGAGGGCCTCGCTGTCGAGCACGCTGAAGGAAGCGGCGACCCGGTTCTGCTCCTCGCCCATTGCCACGACCTGGATCGTGTCGAGGGTCCTGGCGCTCACCGGTGCATCGGGAGCGGCGGTATCGTCCGCCAGCGCCGGCGCCGAAACGACCAGCGAACCAAGAATCAGATGGAGTGCCTTGCCGAGGGGATGGATACGTAGGGTCATGTCTTTCCGTGGATGCAGGATGGATGCAAAGCAGCGGCCTCGCCGCGAATAGTTACGATATAACATATTACAGCC
>JBQGEI010000183.1:0-7046 GCA_052039535.1 Pseudoxanthomonas sp. | reverse complement strand
TTCGACCACCGCCACATCTTCCTTGACCCGGCGCCGGACGCGGCGCGCTCCTTCGCCGAACGCGAGCGCCTGTTCGCCCTGCCGCGCTCGAGCTGGCAGGACTACGACACCAGGCTGATCAGCAAGGGCGGCGGGGTGTACCCGCGCAGCGCCAAGTCGATCGAGATCACCCCGCAGGTGCGCGAGGCGCTGGGACTGGCCGACGGCGTGCGGGCCATGTCGCCGGTGGACCTGATGCAGGCGATCCTGCGCGCACCGGTGGACCTGCTGTGGAACGGCGGCATCGGCACCTACGTCAAGGCCTCCACCGAGCAGCATTCGGACGTGGGCGACCGGGCCAACAACGCCATCCGGGTCAACGGCGGCGAGCTGCGCTGCCGGATCGTGGGCGAGGGCGGCAACCTGGGCATGACCCAGCTGGGCCGCATCGAGGCCGCGCAGGCGGGGGTGCTGCTCAACACCGACTTCATCGACAACTCCGCCGGCGTGGACACCTCCGACCACGAGGTCAACATCAAGATCCTGCTCAACGCCGCGGTGCAGGACGGCTCGCTGACGGTGCCGGCCCGCAACAAGCTGCTGGCCTCCATGACCGACGAGGTCGCGCGGCTGGTGCTGCTGGACAACTACCGCCAGAACCAGGCCATCAGCCTGATGGAGCGGATGAGCGCCCGGCGGCTGGGTTCCAAGCAGCATTTCATCCGCACCCTGGAGTCGCAGGGCCTGCTCGACCGCCAGATCGAGTTCCTGCCGTCGGACGCGGAACTGGCGGCACGCAAGGCGCGCGGCCAGGGCATGACCCGTCCCGAGCTGGCGGTGCTGCTGTCCTACTCCAAGCTGGTGGCGTTCCAGCAGCTGCTGGACTCGGACATCCCGGAAGACCCGTACCTGTCGCGTGAGCTGCAGCGTTACTTCCCGCAGCCCCTGCAGAAGAAGTACGCGCCGCTGATGGAGCAGCACCGGCTCAAGCGCGAGATCATCGCCACCGCGGTGACCAACGCCACCATCAACCGCATGGGTGCGACCTTCCTGATGCGGATGCAGGAGGATACCGGCCGCAGCCCGGCGGAGGTGGCCAAGGCGTACACCATCAGCCGCGAGGTGCTCGACGCGCGCAGCCTTTGGGCGCAGATCGACGCGCTGGACGGCAAGCTGCCCGAGTCGGCCCAGGTCGACGCCCTGCAGGTGATCTGGAACCTGCAGCGCTCGTTCGTGCGCTGGCTGCTGGGCCGTCCGGGGCCGATGCCCAGCATCGCCGACGCGGTCGAGCGCTACCGCGATTCGTTCAACGCGATCCGCTCGGCGTCCGGCGTGCTGCCCGATTCGCGGCGTCCGGCCTACGAGGCGGCGCTGCGCGAGTGGAAGGACAAGGGCATGCCGGCGGCGCTGGCCCAGCAGCTGGCCGAGCTGCCGTACCTGGAGCCGGCGTTCGACATCATCGAACTGGCGGCCGAGCGCCGGCTCAAGCCGGTGGAGGTGTCGCGCGTGCACTTCCGGCTGGGCGAGGCGCTGGGCCTGCCGTGGCTGTTCGAGCAGATCGACGCGCTGGCCGTGGACGGGCGCTGGCATGCGGTGGCACGCGGCGTGATGCGCGACGAACTGGCCGCGCACCAGCGCGCACTGGCCGGGCAGGCGGTGGCGCAGCCGGCCTCGGATCCGGATGCCAAGGTGGCCCAGTGGATGCAGCGCGACGACGCCTCGCTGCGCTTCACCCTGGCCATGCTCGAGGAGCTGTCGGCGCAGAAGACGCTCGACTATCCGACGCTGTCGGTGGCCGTGCAGAAACTCGGCCAGCTGGCCGCCCGCGGTTGATCGGCGGCGCGCGGCGGTGGCAATGGCCGGACGCCCGTGGCGGGCGTGCGTCCGTTGCCGCCGCAACCGCCGGATGTGAGCGCGATGCGGAGCCATCGCGCGTCCGGGCGGGTATCCTCCGGGGGCATGGACGAACGCCGCACGGAGTTACCGATGACCGCAGAGCCCCGCATCGCCTTCCTCGCCAGTGCCGCGCCGGGCGCGCAGGAGGCGCTTGCCGCCCTGGTCGACCGGCATGGCAGCTGCCCACCGCAGGAAGCCGACGTGATCTGCTCGCTCGGCGGCGACGGCTTCATGCTGCAGACGCTGCATCGCCATGGCGCGCTGGGCAAGCCGGTGTACGGGATGAAGCTGGGCACCGTCGGGTTCCTGATGAACCACTACCGTTCCGACGGCCTGCTCGAGCGGCTGGCGGCTGCCGAGCCGGCGATCCTCAGGCCGCTGGAGATGGTCGCCCAGACCGAATCCGGCAGCACCGTCGGCTCGCTGGCCTACAACGAGGTGTCGCTGCTGCGGCAGACGCGCCAGGCCGCGCACATCCGCATCGACCTCAATGGCCAGCAGCGCCTGGACGAGCTGATCTGCGACGGGGTGATGGTCTGCAGCCCGGCCGGCAGCACCGCCTACAACTTCTCCGCCCATGGACCGATCCTGCCTCTGGGCTCGCACACCATCGCGCTGACGCCGATCGCGGCGTTCCGCCCGCGGCGCTGGCGCGGGGCGATCCTGAAGGCGGAGACCGAGGTGCGCTTCGAGGTGCTGGACCCGTACAAGCGCCCGGTGAGCGTGACCGCCGATTCGCACGAGACCCGCGACGTGGTCGAGGTGGTGATCCGCGAGTCGCGCGACCGCACGGTGACGCTGCTGTTCGACCCGGAACACAACCTGGAAGAACGTATCCTGGCCGAACAATTCGTGGTATGACAGGACAGCCGCGCATCTGCCGGCAGGGGCCGTCGGGAGCGGCCCGGGGGAACACATAAAACACGTTGCAAGAAACTTCGACCGAAGGGGAGGGGCCCCGTGAAGTTGTTGTATCTGATCCTGCTCTGCGCCTTGCCGGCGCAGGGCTTCGCTGCCTGTGCTTTCGATACCAACCTGGCGCCCTTCAAGGTCGCCAGCAGCCAGGCCGTGGACACCGCCGACATCCCGGCACCCGAGCTGGAGGATGTTTCCTTTACCCGGGGAATCTCCGGCGGCGCGGTATGCGACCAGCTGGGGTTCCTGACCATCAAGCTGCGCTGGCCGCGTGGCAGCCGCTACGACCTGGAGGAGATCGGCTTCGAGTACCGGGTCGTGGGCGGCGAGCCGCCGGAAGGACTGCTGCCGGCCGGGCCGGTGGTGGCCGCCGGCGTGAAGGGCCGCCGCACCGAGCACCAGCTGACCTGGAACGACGGGCGCCCTGGCGAGCAGGAGCCGTTGCGGCTGCTGCTGGAGGTGCGCGCGGTGACTGCCGATGGCTGGCGCGGCCAGCCCGCGCAGGTACGGGTGGGCGGCGTGCCCTGACCGGAATGCGGCGTGGGCGGTCATGCCCGGTGCCATAATCCGGGCATGACCCTGCCGCAGAGCTACATCCAGGACAACACCCCGCGGGTGCTCACCGTGGCCGTCACCTCGCGGGCGCTGTTCGACCTGGAGGAAGGCCACGCGCTGTTCGAGCGCGACGGCCTGGAGGCCTACTCGCAGTACCAGCGCCACAACGAGGACCAGGTGCTGGAACCGGGCGTGGCGTTCCCGGTGGTGCGCAAACTGCTGGCGCTCAACCGGCGCCTGCCGGCCGACGCGCCGCAGGTCGAGGTCATCCTGCTGTCACGCAACTCGGCCGATACCGGGTTGCGCATCTTCAACTCCATCCAGCACTACGGGCTGGACATCGTGCGCGCGGTGTTCACCGCCGGCGAACCGACCTGGCCGTACGTGGCGCCGTTCGGCACCAACCTGTTCCTGTCGGCCAACCCCGAGTCGGTGCGTCGCTCGCTGGAGCATGGTGTGGCCGCCGCCACGATCCTGCCGGCGCGTGCGGTGGATGCGCCGCGCGACCAGCTGCGCATCGCCTTCGACGGCGATGCGGTGATCTTCGGCGACGAGAGCGAGCGCATCTCGCGGGAGCAGGGCGTGGCCGCGTTCGGCATCCATGAGCGGGAGCGGGCGCGCGAGCCGCTGTCCGGCGGTCCGTTCCGCGGCTTCCTGGCGGCGCTGCACGAGTTGCAGGCGGCGTTCCCGCCCGGCGAGGACGCGCCGATCCGCACCGCGCTGGTCACCGCGCGCTCGGCACCGGCGCACGAGCGGGTGATCCGCACGCTGCGTGACTGGGGCGTGCGCCTGGACGAGGCGCTGTTCCTGGGCGGGCGTGCCAAGGGCCCGTTCCTGGCGGCGTTCGGCGCGGACATCTTCTTCGACGACTCGGCGCACAACATCGACAGTGCGCGCCTGCACGTGGCGGCCGGCCACGTGCCGCATGGCGTGGCCAACCCCGAATAGCGCCGCCGTGGCTCAGTCGGCGGCGTGGTGGCTGGCCAGCTCCAGCAACCGGGCCGGGAGGTGGTGCAGGGCGAGGATTTCCTGCGCCGCGCCCATGCGCACCGCCGCCCCGGGCATGCCCCAGACCACGCTGCTGGCCTCGTCCTGGACCAGGGTCGCCGCCCCGGCTTCGCGCATTTCCAGCAGCCCGCGGGCGCCATCGTCGCCCATGCCGGTGAGGACCACGCCGATGGCGTTGGCACCGGCGCTGCGGGCTACCGAGCGGAACAGCACGTCGACCGCCGGGCGATGGCGGTTCACCGGCGGACCGGCATCGATCCGGCAGCGCCAGCGCGCACCGTCGCGCACCACCCGCAGGTGGTGGTCGCCCGGGGGCAGGTAGGCGTGACCGGGCAGCACCAGCTCCCCGTCCGTCGCCTCGCGCACCAGCATCGGCGAGTGCCGGTCCAGCCGCTCGACGAACGCGCGGCTGAAGCCTCCCGGGATGTGCTGGGTGAGGACCACCGCCGGCGCGTCGGCGGGCATCTGTTCGAGTACGGCGCGGATCGCTTCGGTGCCGCCGGCGGAGGCGCCGATGGCGACCAGGCGATCGGTGGTGCGGAAGCGGGCGGCCATGGGCGCCGGCGGTGCCGCCGCGGTGCCGGGGCGCGGCCCGGCGCGCACCAGCGCCTGCACCCGTGCCCGCGCCGCGCCCTTGACCTTGGCCGCGATCTCGTCGGCGTATTCCTCCAGCCCCTGGGCCACGCCCAGGCGCGGCTTGGTCACGAAGTCCACCGCGCCCAGCGCCAGGGCCTGCAGGGTGACCTCCGCCCCGCGCTCGGTGAGCGAGGAGACCATCACCACCGGCATCGGCCGCAGCCGCATCAGGTTCTCCAGGAACGCCAGGCCGTCCATCCGCGGCATCTCCACGTCCAGGGTCAGCACGTCGGGATTCAGGCGCTTGATCTTGTCGCGCGCCAGGTAGGGATCGGCCGCGGTGCCGACCACCTCGATGTCCGGATCGCGCGCCAGCAGCTCGCTGAGCACCTGGCGCACCACCGCCGAGTCGTCGACCACCAGCACGCGGACGGCCATCAGAAAAGCTCCACGCCGCCGCTGACCGGCGTGCGCGACAGGCGCGAGCGCACGGCCGACTCGGCGGCCACCACTTCGGCGCCGTGCGCGTGCGGCAGGCGGTTGACGATCACCTTGCCGGTCTGCGGGAAGAACCACACCTTGCGCGGGTGGATGCCGCGCAGGTCCTCGGCCATCACCGGGATGTGCTCGGCATCGAGGTAGGACAGCACGAAGTCGGCGTTGCGGGTGCCGACCGGGTTGCTGGTGAAGCCCTTGAGCACGTTGGCGCCACCGAACACCTTGGCCTCCAGGCGCTTGCGGCTGGCCCCGCGCTTGAGCAGCTCGTTGATCAGCACTTCCATCGCGTAGCCGCCGTAGCGCGCCGGGGCACCGTCGCCGGTGTTGCCGTCGGGCAGCAGGAAGTGGTTCATGCCGCCGAGGTTGAGCAGCGGGTCCCGGATGCAGGCGGCCACGCACGAGCCGAGCACGGTGACCAGCGCGGTGCCGTCGTCCACCACCAGGTACTGGGTCGGCAGCAGTTTGGCGGCCGGCACCTGGAACTGGGGATCGCGGTAGCGCATCACCCCGTCGGACTGCAGGGCCACGCTCATGCGCGCACCGTGCGGCGGTAGAGGGTGCGCCCGCACGGCTGGATCAGGTCCGCCGCGTGCAGGTAGTTCTCCGAGTGCCCGGTATAGAGCAGGCTGGAGGGCTCCATGTGCCCGACCAGGCGCGAAAGCACCGCCCGCTGGGTGGGCTTGTCGAAGTAGATCATCACGTTGCGGCAGAAGATGGCGGCGAAGCTGCCCCCGGCGTCGTAACGCGGGGCCAGCAGGTTCAGCGGACGGAACTCGACCAGCGAGCGCAGCGCGGGGACCACCCGGCAGCGTCCGTCGTTGGGGCCGGTGCCGCGCTGGAAGTAGCGGCGGCGGGTATCGGCGTCCAGTCCGGCGATCCGCTCCAGCGGATAGACCCCGCGCTGGGCGGTGGCCAGCACCTGGGTGTCGATGTCGGTGGCGAGGATTCGCACCGGCGGGGCGAGCGTGCCGTAGGCCTCGCAGGCGGTGATCGCCATGGACCAGGCTTCCTCGCCTGTGGACGCCGCGCAGCTCCACAGCCGCACGTTGCCGCTGCCGGACAGCGACTGTAGCTGCGCGTGCAGGTGTTCGAAATGGTGCGGCTCGCGGAAGAACGCGGTGAGGTTGGTGGTCAGCGCGTTGGTGAACGACTGCCACTCCGGGCCATCCGGATCGGCATCCAGCAGGTCCAGGTAGTCGCCGAAATCGTCCATCCCCAGTGCGCGCAGGCGCCGCGACAGCCGGCCGTAGACCATGTCGCGCTTGGCAGGCGCCAGCGCGATGCCCGCGCGGGCGTGGATCATCTGGCAGACGCGGCGGAAGTCGCGGTCGGAGAACGCGAAGTCGCGCTGCTCCGGCGGGGGATGGGGAAGCTGGCTGGTGCTCATCTGGTCGGGTTGGCCCGGTGCGCTGCCTCGATGGGATATCGGCCGCGCGCGGACTTTGTGTAGTCGCGCCGCGCGGCCGCGTGCTCCGGGCTGGCCCTCAGGCCGCCGCCCGGCGCGTGGGCGGCACCCCGCCCGCGGCGGCCTCGCCGGCGGCCTCCAGGCGGAAGCTCGCCACGGCCTGGGCCAGGCCGGAGGCCTGTTCTTCCATGGCGCGTGCGGCGGCGGAGGCTTC
>JBQGEI010000182.1:0-10603 GCA_052039535.1 Pseudoxanthomonas sp. | reverse complement strand
TCGTCCTTCATCCGCATCAGCAGGTTGTCGCGGGTGATGCCGGCGTTGTTCACCAGGATCGACACTGCGCCGAACTCCTTGGTGATGGCGTCGATCAGCGCCTCGACCGCGCCCGGCGCGGTGACGTCCAGCTGGCGGCCGTGGCCGCCCTGCCCGGCCAGGCGCGCGCCGATGGCCTGGGCGCCGGACTCGCTGGTGGCGGTGCCGATGACGGTGGCGCCACGGGCGGCCAGTTCGTCGGCGATGGCCGCGCCGATGCCGCGGCTGGCACCGGTGACCAGGGCGATCTCGCCGCTCAGGGGCAGGTTGCTCATGTCGACCTCTTGGTTGGTCTGCGAAGGTGGCCGCCAGGCGGCCACGCGGGGATCAGCGCCAGTCGGCCAGCGCGGCGTCGAAATCGGCGGGGGCGCCGATGGCGCGGGCGTCCAGCGACTTGTCGATGCGCTTGGCCAGGCCCGCCAGCACCTTGCCGGGACCGCACTCGGCGACCCGGGTGGCGCCACGCGAGGCCAGCGCCTGCACGCAGCCGGTCCAGCGCACCGGCAGGTAGAGCTGGCGCACGAGCGCGTCGCGGATCGCGCCGACGCTGTCATGCCCCTGGGCATCGACGTTCTGCACCACCGGCAGCGACGGTGCCTGCCACTGCAGGCTGGCCATCGCCTCGCCCAGGCGGTCGGCCGCCTCGCGCATCAGCGGGGTGTGCGACGGCACGCTTACCGCGAGCTTGACCGCCTTGCGCACGCCGCGTTCGGCCAGCAGGGCCAGGGCCGCATCGACCGCGCCAGCGTCGCCGCCGATCACGATCTGGCCAGGAGAGTTGTAGTTGGCCGGGACCACGATGCCGCTGCCGGAAGCCTGGGTGCAAACCTCCTCCACCACCGCGTCCTCGGCGCCCAGCACGGCGGCCATCGCGCCGGTGCCGGCGGGCGCGGCGTCCTGCATCAGCTGGCCGCGCAGGCGCACCAAGCGAGCGCCGTCATGCAGCGACAGCGCGCCGGCGGCCACCAGGGCGGTGTACTCGCCGAGGCTGTGGCCGGCCAGCACGGCCGGCTGCGCGCCGTCCCGGGCCTGCCATGCACGCCACACCGCCACGCCCGCGGCCAGCAGCGCCGGCTGGGTGAACTCGGTGCGGTTGAGCTGGTCTTCGGGCCCTTCCTGGGACAGCGCCCACAGGTCGGCGCCGGCGCCTTCGGACGCCTCGGCGAAGGCCTCGCGCACCTGCCGGTGCGCTGCGGCCAGCTCGGCAAGCATGCCGACGGACTGGGAACCCTGACCGGGGAAAACAAAAGCAAGCGTCGGTTGGGTCACGTGCTGTCGCAGATCGAAGAAGGACGGCGATGATACGGGCGGAACGCGTCGTTTGTCTGTACGACCGCGTATGTGCAGGCGGTCCATGGCATCGGCCTGCGTCGCCCCCGGACATGCGAAGGCCGCCCGGAGGCGGCCTTGCGGACGATGCTGCGGCGACCGCCGCGGGCTCAGTAGCGGACCAGCGCCGAGCCCCAGGTGAAGCCGCCGCCGAAGGCTTCCAGCAGCAGCAGCTGGCCGCGCTGCACGCGGCCCGAGCGCACCGCCTCGTCCAGCGCCAGCGGCACCGACGCGGCCGAGGTGTTGCCATGCCGGTCCACGGTCACCACCACGCGGTCCATCGGCATGTCCAGGCGCTTGGCGGTGGCCTCGATGATGCGCAGGTTGGCCTGGTGCGGGATCAGCCAGTCAAGGTCGGCCTGGTGCATGCCGTTGGCGGCCAGGGTCTCGTCGACCACGCCGTCCAGTGCCTTGACCGCGTGCTTGAACACCTCGTTGCCCGACATGACGATGCGCACGCCGCCGTTGGGCTCGCCCTCGCGGAAGCCGCTGGACACCCCGGCCGGGCAGCACAGCAGGTCCTTCTTGCTGCCGTCGGCATGCAGGTGGGTCGACAGGATGCCGGTCTCGGCGTCGGCCCTGAGCACCACCGCGCCAGCACCGTCGCCAAACAGCACGCAGGTGGTGCGGTCGTTCCAGTCGACGATGCGGGTGAGGGTTTCGGCGCCGATCACCAGGGCGGTGCGCGCACTGCCGGACTGCACGAACTTGTCGGCCACGCTCAACGCGAACACGAAGCCCGAACAGGCGGCGTTGACGTCGAACGCGGGACACCCGGCGATGCCGAGCTTCTGCTGCACCAGGCAGGCGGTGGACGGGAACACCACGTCGGGCGTGGTGGTGCCGACCACGATCAGGTCGATCTCCGAGGCCTGGATGCCGGCCGCCTCGATCGCCTTCAGCGCCGCCTCGTATGCCATGTCGCTGGTGGCCTGCCCTTCGGCAGCCACCCGGCGCTCGGCGATGCCGGTGCGCGTGCGGATCCACTCGTCGCTGGTGTCGACGACCTTGGCCAGGTCGTCGTTGGTGACCACTTTCTCCGGCAGGTAGCTGCCGGTTCCGGCGATGCGCGAATAGATCCGCTCGCTCATGGGTACTCCCGCAGGGAAGGCTCCCGCGGGAGCCGGAGATCGGCCACGGCCCGGGCAGGCGCGACGCGCGCGCCCGGGTCAGGGGTCTCAGTCTTCCTCGACCACCGAGGTCTTGGTGGCGATGACCTTCTTGCCGCGGTAGTAGCCGTCAGCGGTGACGTGGTGGCGCAGGTGGATCTCGCCGGTGGTCGGGTCGGTGGACAGCTGCTTGGCGGTCAGCGCGTCGTGCGAACGGCGCTGGCCACGGCGGGACGGGGTGACACGGGATTTCTGCACAGCCATGGGATTGCTCCAAACTCGGTTGATTGCGTGTTCTGGTGAAGCCTCGAAGCCACCCGCCGGTGCCGTTCCAGGGCGCCTTTGGGCGGCGGCGCGGCCGTCCTACTTCTTTTTCAGGGCCGCCAGCGCCGCGAACGGGTTGGCTGCCTGCTGTTCTTCCTCGGTGCCGGCCCAGGTCCGTTCCACCGGTTCGCTGTCCGGGGCCACCGGGACCACCGGCAGGGCGAGCACCAGCTCGTCCTCCACCAGGTCCAGCGGGCGCACCAGGCCGTCCTCGGGCACCAGCAGCGGCTCGTAGCCTTCCGGCAGCGCGGCCTCGTCGGCCTCGTCACGGATCAGGCCCAGCCGCTGCACGGCGTCGACCGGAAACACGAAGCGCTCCAGGCTGCGCTGGCACACCAGCGGAAGGCCGGCCTGCAGCCTCAGCTCGATGAACGGCACCTGCAACGCGTCCTGCCCGAACTCCAGGGTGAAGGCGCATTCGCCCCCGGCGTCGGCCAGGCTTCCCTGCAGCCGCGCCAGCGTCGAAAGCGGCACCCGCCCCTCGAACTGCCGCCTCGCGGCCACCATCCTCCAGGCATCCAGCGTTTCAGGGACCTGCACGGGCGGCGTACCAGCGGACATAAGCCGCTGAATGTTAAGGACCGCCCCGCCCCCTGTCAAACAGGGCCAGGATCGGTATTGTCGGCCGGGGTGCG
Organism: Pseudoxanthomonas sp.; assembly: GCA_052039535.1. Taxonomy (GTDB): domain Bacteria; phylum Pseudomonadota; class Gammaproteobacteria; order Xanthomonadales; family Xanthomonadaceae; genus Pseudoxanthomonas. The sequence continues at coordinate 7,167 of JBQGEI010000182.1, read as the reverse complement.
GCGCGGGAGACTGGCGCGCCATTTGACCATGACCGCACCATGCTTGTCCTCGCTTCGACCTCGCCCTACCGCCGTGAACTGCTGCAGCGCCTGCGCCTGCCTTTTGAATCCGTGCGCCCGGAGGTGGACGAGGCCGCGTTGCCCGGCGAAGAGGTCGCGCCCCTGGTCAGGCGCCTGTCCGCGGCCAAGGCCGCAGCGGTGGCGGCCTCGCGGCCAGGCGACTGGGTGATCGGCTCGGACCAGGCCGCCGAGCTGGATGGCGCGATCCTGGGCAAGCCCGGCAGCCGCCAGGCGGCGGTGGCGCAGCTGGCGGCCATGGGCGGGCGGGTCGTGCGCTTCCACACCGGCGTGTGCCTGCACGGGCCGGGTGGCGTCATGGCCGCCTCGGACCTGACCCGGGTGCACTTCCGCCCGCTGCAGCGGACGGAGATCGAGCGCTACGTGGATGCCGAGCAGCCGTTCGACTGCGCCGGCAGCTTCAAGTGCGAAGGCCTGGGCATTTCGCTGTTCGAGGCGATCGAGTCGCATGACCCGACCGCGCTGGTCGGGTTGCCGCTCGTCGCCCTGTGCGGGCTGCTGCGCCGGGCCGGGTTCGCCGTGCCCTGACGCGGATCAGGGGGCCGGTGGCGCCTGCAAGGCCACCGGGCACAGCTGGTAGGGATAGGCCGCCGTGCCCACCCAGCTGCGATAGACCTGGCAGCCCGGCAGGTCCAGCACCAGGCCATACCGGGCCGCCAGCATCTGGCGGGTCTGCCGCATGCGGTCGGCCGCCGCCTGGCGGGCCAGCCCGGCGGCCGGCACCGCCCCGGCCGCGTCGGCCATGGCCAGCTGGCAGCGACCGGTAGGCGAGCGCGCCGGCTCCAGCAGCACCCGGCTGCGGGTGCGCGAGGCGGCCCAGCGCATCACCGGGCAGTCACCGCGGTCCAGCCACAGGCGCGAGGCCCAGCGGTTGTAGCGGGCGTTCTTGCTTTCGCGCAGGCGGTTCTGCGCCTCCCAGGCCTCCGCGTCGGCCGACAGCAGCGCCAGCGCCGTCCCGCCGGCGGCAACCTTCTGCCGCACGCGCGCGGCGTAGGCGTCCGATTCGGGCACGTTGCCGGCCACGCCGACATACGCCGGCCCCGGCGGCAGGTACGGCAGGCGCCAGGCGTTGGGCTCGTCACCGACCATCAGCACGGTCCCGGCATCCAGCCGGGCCGGCGCCTCCACCCGCGCGGCCTGGCGCGCCCATCCGGCATGGCCCCAGTCGTTCCACCCCAGCAGCGAGACGGCCGCGCAGGCCAGCACGGCGAAGTGGCGCAGACGCGCGCGGCCCGGCGCCAGCCACCGCAGCAGCAGCCACAGGGCCAGCGGGGCCAGCAGCTCCAGCGCGGCCAGGTAGCGGTGGATGCTGAAGACCGCCACCCAGACCACGAAGGTGGCGGCGATCCAGATGCCGAACATCGCCCGCGCCGGATCCGGTGCCCGCCCCGCTCCACCCACCGGTGCGTGGCGGCCGCGCAGCCGCCGCCACGCCGCCACCGGCACGGCCAGCAGCACCGCCACGTAGAGCGCGGCCCACACCACCTGCCACAGGGCGATCTCGCTGACCCGGTGCGGCTCGACGGTCATGCGCAGCGGCCACACCAGCGCCTGGCCGAGGCTCTCCGGCAGCCAGCGCGCATCGCCGACCGAATCGGCGCGCGCCAGCGGGCCCTGGAACAGCGCGTTGAACTGCGGAAAGAGCGGATTGCCGAATTCCTGCCATACCCGCAGCAGCCAGGGCCCGGCCATCACCGCCGCCACGGCCAACGCGGTGGCTGCCAGCAGCGTGGCCATGCCCAGGCGCGCGCGCCACGGCAGCGGCGTGGCCAGCATCGCGATCCCCAGGCCGACCGCATACAGCGCATTGGTGAGCTTCAGGGCCACCGCCGCGCCCAGCAGCGCGCCGGCGACCAGCACCCGCCCGGTCCGCCAGCCGGCGGCCGACGGCAGGCACAGGGCGAAGGCGCCGAGCACCAGCACGGCGGTGCTGGCATCGCCCATGGTGTTGCCCAGCTCGGAGAGGAAGGCCGCGCCGCACATGCCGGCCAGCGCCAGCAGCAGCGACAGGCGCGCCCGCCCCGGCTCGCCCTCCAGCAGCCGCCAGGTGATCCAGCACAGCGGCAGGAACACCAGGCCGTGCAGCGCGCCCAGCAAGGCGCCGGCCACCGGCGCCGGAGCGTGCTGCACCAGCAGGTAGTAAGGCAGGTCCAGCAGTGGCACGAAGTAGCTCTGCAGCTGCGCCGGCGCCAGGTCGGTCGCCATGCGCCCGTGCAGCCACGACCAGGCGTTGTGCAGGTGGTAGTTGCGCAGGTCCCAGTTGTCGTCCTGGCCGCGCAGCAGCGAAACGAGGGCGCAGGCCGCCACCACCAGCAGCGTCGCCAGCGTCCGCCCCTGGCGCGTGCCCGGATCCAGCCGGCGCACCCACTCCGCCCGCAGGGTCGCCAGCGCCCTCACCCGCCGGCCCCGGCCGCTGCGGTGGCAGGGCGCGCCGGCGCGGTGGGCGCGTTGCCGCCGGCCGCGCGGGTGGCCGGGATGGCGAGGTAGGCCATGCGCTTGGCCTCGATGCGTCCGCGCGCCACGTTGTCCAGGATCAGGCCGCAGGCCATCGCCAGCGCCGAGAGCATCACCAGCGCCGAGCACAGGATCGCGGTCGGGAAGCGCGGCACCAGCCCGGTCTGCAGGTAGGTCAGCAGCAGCGGGGCGGCCAGCAGCAGCGCCAGCAGCAGGCAGGCGCCGCCGCCCAGGGAGAAGAACAGCAGCGGCCGCTCGAAATTGAACAGGCGCACGATGGTGCCCATGATCCGCGCGCCATCGCGCCAGGTGTTGAGCTTGCTGGCCGAGCCTTCGGGCCGGGCGCCGTAGGCGGTGGGCGCCTCGGCCACCGGCATGCGCAGCTGCAGCGCATGCACCGCCAGCTCGGTCTCGATCTCGAACCCGGCCGCATGCGCGGGGAAGGACTTCACGTAGCGGCGCGAGAACACCCGGAAGCCGGACAGCATGTCCTCGAAGCTGTTGCCGAACAGCGCGCTGGCGCAGCGCGTCAGCAGCCGGTTGCCGAGGCGGTGCCCGGGACGGTAGGCGGCACGCTCGCGGTCGACCCGCGCGCCCACCACCATGTCCAGGCCTTCCTCCAGCAGCCGCTCCACCAGTGCCGGCGCCGCCGCGGCATCGTAGGTGGCATCGCCGTCGACCATCACATAGACATCCGCCTCCAGGTCGGCGAACGCGCGCCGGACCACGTTGCCCTTGCCGCGCAGGTCGACCCGGTGCACCCGCGCCCCCGCCGCGCGGGCCACGGCGGCGGTCGCATCGGTGGAGGCGTTGTCGAACACGTGGCACTGCGCCGCGGGCAGGTGCCGGGCGAAATCGGCAACCACCCGGGCGATGGTCGCCTCCTCGTTGTGGCAGGGCACCAGCAACACGACGCGCAGTGCGTCCGCCGCGGCGACGGGTGTGGAAGGTTCGTTGACGCGCATGTGGATCCCCGGTGTGCCCGCGCATGGTACTGGCGGGCGCGCCCGCAGGGCCAACCCGGGCAGCGCGGTTCGTGGGACGCGCGCGGTCTGGCGTGCACGCGTGGCTGCGCAGGCCGTCCCGCGCGCAGTGTCCGATGTATCCGCAACCGCGCCGCGGTGCGCAATGCGCGCCGGTTCGCGACAGCGCGCGGGTGGCGACCGCGTCGCCGCGCCGGGTGCCAGGCCGCAGGTCGGGTGGTTGTGCCACCCGCTCGACGCGTCCCGCCCGCGCCGCCCAGTCCGGCGCCCAGGCGGTGCGCACCGCCTGAGCGCACAGTGCCCGATCCATCCGCACCGCGTCGCGGTGCGCAATGCGCGCCGGTTCCCGGCAGCGCGTGGGTAGCGGCCGCGTCGCTGCGCCGGATGCCAGGCCGCGGGTCGGGTGGTTGTGCCGTCCGCTCGACGCGTCCAGCGCCCGCCGCTCAGTCCGGCGCGCAGGCGCCGGTGCGCACCGTCTGCATCCAGCCGTCCTCGACGCTGCCATCGCGGCCATGCACGCGCAGGGCCAGGCGGTGGCGACCGGGCCGCACCCACTCCGGCAGGCGCCCCCGGGCGCGGAAGCCGACGTCCGGCTGGCCCGGATCGGCAGTACTGCCCCAGAACTGGGCGACCCGGGGTGCCGGCTGGCCGTAGGCGGCAGGCGCCAGCACGCGTCCGTCGAGCAGCAGCTCGACCCCGGCCACGCCCACGCCGTCCTTGAACGCCCAGCCGTCCACCTCGAACCGGCACGCCAGCATGCCTCCGGCGGCCGGCGCGTCGATCCACGCCATCGCCGGCAGCGTGCACGGCCCGGCCGCCCCGCCCGGTTCCAGCCGGAACAGCAGGAAGCGCTGGGCCAGGTGGTCGATGCCGACCACCTGCGGCGGCGGCAGCGGCCCCAGCCGCGCGCACAATCCCTGGTAGTGCGACAGCAGCTGGCGATAGGGCAGGTCGCTGGCCGCCACCACCAGCAGCGCCGGCGAGTCCGGCGCCGTCTCCTGCAGCAGGCCCCACAGCGCCAGCTGCGGGGCGCGCCCATGGTGGGCGTTGAGCGGATGCGGCAGCACGCGGATGTCCGGGTCGCCCAGGGCGAAGCCCAGCTCCGCACCGACCTTGAAGCCGTCGGCCAGCAGCACGCTGCCGTCGGGCATGTCCGCCAGGGCCCGGCGCACCTCATCCGCCAGCTGTTCCCAGCCGGCGAAGTTGCGCGGGTAATGCTTGCTGCCGGCCAGCTCCTGGCGCACCTGCGGCACCGAGACCGTCATCAGCCAGCCCAGTGCCAGCATCCCGCCCAGGGCGGTGCTGGCCCAGGTCGCGCGCCGCCAGCGCGCCGGCCAGCCCTGCAGCAGCAGCGCGGCCATCGGCAGCAGCCCCAGCCATGCCGGCAGCGGCCAGTGGAAGCTGGTGCGCTCGCTGTCGGTGAAGAACCCCAGGACGAAGAAGCCGCCGGCGACGAACATCCCGAACAGGCCCAGCAGGCGCCACGGCGGCCGCAGCGCGCGCGGCGGCCGCATGCAGCGCCACGCCGCCAGCGCCATGGCCAACAGCAGCAGCGGCGTGGCCAGCAGCGCCTGCACCGGCACGAACAGCAGGCCGCCGGCGTGCAGGGCCCACGGATGCCGGTCCACGAACTGGAAGCGCACGCCGGCATCGCCGTGCTCCAGGTTCCACAGCAGCAGCGGCGCCCATGCCAGCAGGCCCACCGCCAGCGCCAGCAGCACCCGGGGGTCGCCCAGCAGCCGGCGCCCGTGCGGCAGGCACAGCAGCGCCGCGCCACCGGCCAGCAGCACCGCGCCGAAGCGGTAGTGGCTCAGCGCGCCCAGCGCCAGGCCGATGCCCAGCTCCAGCACCATCAGCGCGCTGACCTGGCGCAGCAGATGGGTCGCCGCATGCAGGCACAGCACCGTGGCCACCGCCAGTGGCACGTCCGGCAGCGCCATCACCCCGAGGGTGCCGGACAGTGGCATCAGCACCGCCAGGCTGCCGGCATGCCAGCCGGCCAGCTCGCCGAACCAGCGCGCGCCGATCCGCTTGACCCACCACGGCACCAGCGCGCCCAGCAGCAGGAACGGCATGCGCAGCGCCAGAACGTGCTCGCCGCCGATGGCCGTGCCCAGCCGGGCCAGCCACGCGGTCATGCCGGGCAGGTCGGAATAGGCCGGCGCCAGGTGGCGCCCTTCCTGCCAGTAGAAGGCCTCGTCCACGAACAGCGGCAGCTGCGCGGCCACCAGCAGCTTGGCCACGCAGGCCGCCACCCACAGGGCGAGGAAGACCCCGCGCGCTCCTTGCGCCTCCCGCATGCCGCTACACTCCAGACCGATCCGGTAACGCAGGCATGCGATGGGCAACTCCGCAGGAAGACAGCCGCAGATCCTACCCGAGCCTCTTGCCGAGGCCCTGTCACGGGCGCAGCAGCAGGTCAACGGACTGGTGCTGGGCAAGCAGCACGAGGTGCGGCTGGCGTTCGTGGCGCTGCTGGCCGGCGGCCACGTGCTGATCGAGGACCTGCCGGGGCTGGGCAAGACCACCCTGGCCCATGCGCTGGCGGCCACGGTGGGCCTGTCGTTCCAGCGCGTGCAGTTCACCTCGGACCTGCTGCCGGCCGACGTGCTGGGCGTGTCGGTGTACGACGCGGCCGCGCGCGGCTTCGAGTTCCATCCCGGCCCGGTGTTCACCCAGGTGCTGCTGGCCGACGAGATCAACCGCGCCCCGCCGCGCACCCAGAGCGCGCTGCTGGAGGCGATGGCCGAGCAGCAGGTGACCCTGGACGGGGTCACCCACCCGCTGCCGGACCCGTTCTTCGTGATCGCGACCCAGAACCCGGTGGACCTGTCCGGCACCTTCCCGCTGCCGGATTCGCAGCTGGACCGCTTCCTGCTGCGCTTCTCGCTGGGTTACCCCGGCGCCGAATCCGAGCGTGCACTGCTGACCGGCAGCGACCGCCGCGAGCTGATCGCCCGTGCCCTGCCGCTGCTGGGCGAGGGTGATGTGCAGGCGCTGCGCCAGGCCGCCGTGCAGGTCCACGCCAGTGACGCGCTGGTCGGCTACGTGCAGGCGCTGCTGGCGCGCAGCCGCCACCACCCGGGCGTGCGCGTGGGACTGTCCCCGCGCGCCGGGCTGGCCCTGCTGCGGGCCGCCCGCGCCTATGCCTTGCTGCTGGGCCGCGGCCACGTGCTGCCGGAGGACGTGCAGGCGCTGTTCATCGCCGTCGCCGGCCACCGCCTGGTGCCCGAGGCCGAGGCCGGCCAGGGTGCGGCCCTGGCCAAGGCGGTGCTGCACGCGGTGCCGGTGGACTGATGGGACCGCTGCGCGGCGCCGGCGCACGCGTGTTGGCGCTGGCCCGGTCGCTGGAGCGCCCGCGCGCGCCCGAGCCGCTGCCGGTGGCGATCGACCGGCGCCGGGTCTACGTGCTGCCGACCGGCTTCGGGATGTTCTACCTGGCGCTGGTGCTGGCGATGCTGCTGGGCGCGCTGAACTACAACAACAACCCGGCGCTGCTGCTGGCCCTGCTGCTGGGCGCGTCGGGGCTGGCCAGCCTGATCGCCACCCACCTGCAGCTGTCCGGGCTGCGGGTGGAGGCGCTGTCGGCCGAGCCGGTGCCCGCCGGCCAGCCGCTGCTGCTGCGCCTGGCCCTGGCCAGCCGTGACGCGCG
>JBQGEI010000181.1:0-2331 GCA_052039535.1 Pseudoxanthomonas sp. | reverse complement strand
CCCACCTACCAGGTGTTCGCGGTGGAGGTGTTCCTGATCGACAACGGCGGCACCGTCTCCGGGCGGGTGTGGGACGCGGCCGAGTAAGCGAAGCCGGATCAGGAGGCATTTTCCGCGGCGCCACCCACTCGACCCGGGGGGCGCCATCGAGGGGACAGGGCGATGAATATTCCGCGGAAGGCCTGCGCAGTCGTACTTGGATGGTCCTGTGCCAGCACGGTTGCCATGTCAGCGGTGCCTTCCCCCGTGGAGACGCCGGACGCGTGTCGTGATCCGGCGCATGTGCTTGCAACCTTGCAGAGGCACGACCTCCCGGGCAGGCCTGCGTCCGCCGTCAGGCCGCTTCATCCTGCGCTGTCCTGGACGCGCAGCGTCGAGATCCGCACGGCCTGCGTCGGATCGTTGCGCGAGGTGCGCTCCCACGCCGCTGTTTTTACCCATGTGTACGTCAGACCGGCGCTGAACGGCATGCACGCAAGGTCCGTCGAGGGCGAGGATTTCGTCGACAGGCTGAAGCACCCGGCCGCCGGCCCCGATGGCGAGCTGCTGGCCGAGCGCCACATGCAAAGCCATGAAGGCCGGGACCTTGGGCTGGGCCTGTGGCGCTCAGCCGACCGCTACCGGATCACCTACTTCACCCGGATTCCGGGCGCGCCACGACCGGCAGCCTCCACCGTGCTTCTGGAGCTGGACGAGCCGGTGCACAGCATCAACTATGTCCGGGGATACCACTCGCTCAAGGCAGGAGTCGAATACGTCACTGGTGACCAGACCCGCTTCCAGCACCACTACGTCCTGGATCTGGAAAGGCTGGACCCGGAGATATGGCATTGGCCTGATGAACCGCCGGGACGGTAGGTCCTGTGGCGCGGCTTCGCAGGCATCAGTCGGCAGCGACATCCCTCGCGACGCACCCATGACCACCCCTCCCAGCCACCTGCAGTTGCCACCCGGCCCATGGCACACCGTGCTTGAAGCCCTGTGCGCCCACTTTCCGCGGATTCCGGAAGCGCAGTGGCGCGAGCGCTTCCTGCGCGGACGCGTGCTGGACGATGCCGGCACGCCCCTGCCGCTGGATGCCCCGTACCGGATCGGCGCGCAGGTGCAGTACTTCCGCGAGGTGGCCGACGAACCGGCCTTGCCGGGCGGCGAATACGTGGTGCACCACGATGCCCACCTGCTGGTGGCGTTCAAGCCGCATTACCTGCCCGTCGCGCCCACCGGCGCCTGGGTGCGGCAGACCCTGCTGACCCGGCTGGTCGCCCTCACCGGCAATCCCGCGCTGGTGCCGCTGCACCGGCTCGACCGGGACACCGCCGGCCTGGTGCTGTTCTCGACCGACCCGGCCAGCCGCGGCGCCTACCAGGCCCTGTTCCGCGAACGCCGCATCCGCAAGGTCTACCGCGCCCTCGCGCCGGCCCTGCCCGGGCTGGCCTTTCCCCACCTCCACCGCAGCCGGCTGGAAGCCGGCGAACCGTTCTTCCGCATGCGCGAGGCGGATGGCCCAGCCAACAGCGAGACGCGGATCGAGGTCCTCGAGCGCGACGGCCCCTTGTGGACCTACACGCTGCACCCGGTCACCGGCCGCAAGCACCAGCTGCGCGTGCACATCGCCGCCCTCGGCGCCCCGATCCTCCACGACCGCTACTACCCCCAGCTGCAGCCCCAGGCGCCTGATGACCCGGCAAGGCCGCTGCAGCTGGTGGCGTGCGGCCTGGAATTCGAGGATCCGATCAGTGGGGAGATGCGCCGGTTCCGCCTCGACCGATGCGGGGAAACCCAGGTTCTCAGTCCAGCCGCTGCCGCCTCCATGGCGTTGGTCATCGACTCCCCCAGGCGCGGACCAGGTTAACAGGGGAAATCGCTCAGCCTGCCGGCGCTCCGCCGTTGCCGGCCACGCCGAGGTCCCAGTCCATGCAGGCCAGCAGCGGGTCCGGGTCGGGCGGTGCAGGTTGGGGGCGGGTGGTGCCGGCCAGTTCCTGGCGGGCGAGGGCTTCGAGCCGGGCCATCTGCGCGGCGCCGCGCGCAGGGGTGCTGGCCTGGGCGGCGGAGGCGTCGACTTCCGCACCGGGGTAGCTGACATCGGCGTCGCCGCCAGGCGCGAGGGCTGCCAGCGGATCCAGCGCCGCCGGCAGCGCGGGCGTGGCCGGTTGGGGTCTGGTCGGGCTGGCCGGGCGAACGGCCGAAGGCCCCGGCGCGGGGCCGGGGCCGTGGGGCAGGTCGCGGGAACGCGAGGGCTTCAGAACAGCTCGACCGTTCCGGCGCCCATGGTCTGCTGGGTCACCGGCTTGTGGGGCGGCTGCTCCCACTCGCCACGCAGCTCGCGCAGGC
>JBQGEI010000180.1:0-5195 GCA_052039535.1 Pseudoxanthomonas sp. | reverse complement strand
TCGGCCTGGTCGGCTTCCGAGAGCAGGGCGCCGGCGCGGACGAAGCCTTCGTACTGGTGCTCGACCAGGGTCTTCTGCTCCTCGGTCAGGCCCAGGCTGTCGCGCTGGTCGTAGATCGTCTTCACCCGCGCGAACAGCTTCGGGTCCAGGTGGATCGTGTCGCTGTGCTCGGCCAGCTTGGGCGCCAGCGCCTCCTCGGCGGCCTGCAGGGTCGGGTTGGTATTGGCCGAGGTCATCGCGAAGAACACCGTCACCGCGCGGGTCAGCAGCGCGCCGCTGCGCTCCAGCGCCTCGAAGGTGTTGGCGAAGGTCGGCGGCTCCGGGCTGTCGGCGATGGCGCGCACCTCGGCCAGGTGCTGGCGCATGCCTTCCTCGATCGCCGGCTGGTAGTCGGCGTCCTTGATCCGGTCGAACGGCGGGGCCTGGAAGGGCAGGGAGCTGGCGGCCAGCAGGGCGTTCTCGCCCTGGGCAGCACCGGAAGCGGGGGGACTGGATTCGGGCATGGCGGTTTCGTTGGCGGAACGGTCGCCACAGGCGGTCAGGGCCACGGCGATGGCGGAGGAAAGTAGCAGCTTGCGCAGCATGGGAGCTCCGGGGGAAAGGCCGGGGCGGACGCACCGGCAGGAGCGCAGCATGCACCGGGCGGCGGCCGCGGCGAAGTGCCGGAAGAGGGGGGCGGGTCGGCCAAAAGAAAGCCGCCCGGTGTGGCAACACCGGGCGGCCGGAGGGGCGGGGCAGGATGCCCGCGCCGGGACGCTGGATCAGCGGTGGGTGTGGTGGTGGGCTTCGGCGTGGACCTGGCCGCTGCTGGAGGAGCGGATCAGGGGCACGATCTGCCACAGGGCCGAAATGCCGACCAGGGTGTAGACCAGGCGTGCCAGCGGGGCGTCCTGTCCGCCGAAGATGGCGGCGACCAGGTCGAACTGGGCCAGGCCGACCAGGCCCCAGTTGATGCCGCCGACGATGACCAGGGCAAGGGTGATGATGTTGAGCGCTTTCATGGGGGAACTCCTCGGGATGTGGACCGATGCTCTGCCTTACGGCATGAGGACCTTGTCGATGACATGGATCACGCCGTTGCTGGCGGCCACGTCGGTTGCAGTCACCTTGGCGCCATCGACCATCACCGCGTTGCCGGAGGTGGTGATGTCGAGCTTGCCGCCCTGCACGGTGGTGGCCGAGTCCATGCCGGCCACGCTGGAGGCCATGACCTTCCCGGGCACCACGTGGTAGGTGAGGATCGCGGTGAGCTTGTCGCGGTTCTCCGGCTTCAGCAGGTTCTCTACGGTGCCGGCCGGCAGCTTGGCGAACGCCGCGTCGGTGGGGGCGAACACGGTGAACGGGCCCGGGCCCTTGAGGGTTTCGACCAGGCCGGCGGCCTTCAGCGCGGCGGCCAGGGTCTTGAACTGGCCGGCGGCCACGGCGGTGTCGACGATGTCGGCCTGGGCCTTCTTCGCGGTCGCGGCGCTGGCGGCGGGCTCGGCGGCGAAGGCCAGCGGGGTGGCCAGGCCCAAGGCCAGGGCGATGGCGAGGGAGCGGACGAGGGAGCGGGTGCGGATCATGGGCGGGACTCCAGTAGGGGTACGGCGCCAGTCTCCTGCGCGCTCTGTTAGGCTCCCGTCCAACACCGCCATGTACATAGCTTGTACAGAGAGCCGCCATGTACCCGGTCAAGGTCGCTGCCGAACTCACCGGACTGACGCCCGAAACCCTGCGCGCCTGGGAGCGCCGCCATGCCGCCGTCGTCCCCCACCGTGAGCCGGGCGGGCGCCGCCTCTACGACGCCCCGATGATCGAGCGCCTGACCCGGCTGCATCGGCTGACCCACCGCGGCCACCCGATCCGCGACCTGGCGCCGCTGAACGACGCCGAACTGGATGCGCTGCTGGAGCAGGGCCGGCAGACCGGCTACGGGGGCCTGGAAGTGCTGCCGGAGCGGATGCTCGACGCGGTGGCCGACTACCAGGTCGACCAGTTCGACCGCGAGCTGTCCGTGGCCATCGCCACCCTGCCGGTGGGCGTGCTGGTGTCACGGGTGGTGACGCCGCTGCTGCGCGAGGTGGGCGCGCGCTGGGCCGATGGCCGCCTGGCCATCGCCCAGGAACGCCTGGTCAGCAGCCTGCTGCGGGCGCGGTTGCTGTCGGTGATCAACCAGCACCCGCGTGGTGAGCGTCCGCGCCTGCTGTTGGCGACCCTGGCCGGCGAGCCGCACGAGCTGGGCCTGCTGGGCGCGGCGCTGCACGCCCACGACGCAGGGGCGCCGCTGCTCTACCTGGGAACCGAGCTGCCGGTGGATGAACTGGTACGGGTGGCGGTGCGCCTGGGAGCCGCGGCGGTGGCACTGAGCTCGATCGACCCCGGCCACGCCCCGCAGGCCCTGGTCCAGCTGCGCCAGCTGGATGCGGACCTGCCGCCGCACATTCCGGTATGGGTCGGCGGCGCCAATGCCCGCTACCTGGCCGAAGCGGCAGGCAGCGGGCGGATCGAGGCGCTGACCGACCCGCAAGCCCTGGCGCGTCGGCTGAAGCGGATGGAGGCCGCGGCCGCGCGCCGCCCGGTGGGAGAGGGCGCGCGCGCGTCGCGGGGGGTCAGCCCGCCAGCAGCCGGTTGACCCGCTGCACGAAGGCGGCCGGGTCTTCCAGCGGGGCGCCGGCGGTCAGCTGCGCCTGTTCCAGCAGCAGGGTGGCCAGGTCGCCGGCCACCGCTTCGTCGCCGGCGGTGGCGATCCGCTGCAGCAACGCGTGCCGCGGATTGACCTCCAGCACCGGCCGGCTCTCCGGCACGGCCTGGCCGGCCTCGCGCAGCAGCCTCGCCAGGTGCGGCGCCATCTCGTACTCGGCCAGGGCCAGGCACGCCGGCGAATCGGTAAGGCGCGCCGACACCCGTACGTCCTCGACCTTGCCCTCCAGCAGGGTCTTCAGCCGCTCCAGCAGCGGTGCGGCCGCGCTGGCCGCCTCCTCCTGCTGCTTCTTCTCCGCCTCGTCCAGCGGCAGCTCGCCCTTGGCGACGTGGCGCAGCGGCTTGCCGGCGTACTCGTGCAGGTGCCCGACCATCCACTCGTCGATGCGCTCGCCCATCAGCAGCACCTCGATGCCCTTGCCGCGGAACGCCTCCAGCTGCGGACTGCCGGCCGCGGCGGCGTGGCCGTCGGCGGTGATGTACCAGATCGCCTCCTGGCCCGGCGCCATGCGTCCGACGTAGTCGTCCAGCGAGACGTTGCGCTCGGCGCCCTCGCCGCGGGTGGAGGCGAAGCGCAACAGCCGGGCGATCCGCTCGCGGTTGCCCGCATCCTCGACGATGCCTTCCTTGAGCGTGTTGCCGAAGGCCTTGAGGAAGGCGGCGAACTTCTCCGGCTCCTCGCGCGAGAGCTTCTCGATCAGGTCCAGCACGCGCTTGGTGCAGGCGCCCTTGATCCGTTCGAGCTGGCGGTTCTGCTGCAGGATCTCGCGGCTGACGTTGAGCGGCAGGTCGTCGGCGTCGACCACGCCGCGCACAAAGCGCAGGTAGTTCGGCAGCAGTTCCTCCGCCGCGTCCATCACGAACACCCGGCGGATGTACAGCTTCAGGCCCTTGCGCTCGTCGCGCCCGCCCATCAGCACGTCGAACGGTGGCTGCGCCGGCAGGAACAGCAGGGTGGTGAAACTCTGGCTGCCCTCCACGCGGTTGTGGGTCCACGCGGCCGGGTCGTTGAAGTCATGGCCCAGCGCCTTGTAGAAGCCGCGGTAGTCCTCGTCGCTGATCTCGTTCCTGGGCCGGGTCCACAGTGCCGAGGCGTCGTTGACCGTCTCCCACTCCGGCGCCGCGGCGGCTTCGGCCGCCTCGCCGGCAGCGTCCTTCGGCATGCGGATCGGGAAGGCGATGTGGTCCGAGTACTTGCGCACCAGGCCACGCAGCTTCCAGCCGTCGAGGAACTCGTCCTCGCCGTCCTTCAGGTGCAGCACCACGGTGGTGCCGTGGGCATCCAGGGTGGCCGGCTCCAGCGTGTACTCGCCGCGGCCATCGCTTTCCCACCTCACCCCGGCCTCGGGCGCGGTGCCGGCGCGGCGGGTGTGCACGGTGACCCGGTCGGCGACCACGAAGGCGGAATAGAAGCCCACGCCGAACTGCCCGATCAGGCGTGCGTCGGCCTTCTGTCCCTCGCCCAGCGCCTCCAGGAAGCGGCGGGTGCCGGAGCTGGCGATGGAGCCGATGTTGGCGACCACCTCGTCGCGGTCCATGCCGATGCCGGTGTCGCGGAGGGTCAGGGTGCGGGCTTGGCGATCATGGCTGATCTCGATGCGCAGGTCGCCGTCGCCGGCCAGCAGCTCGGGCCTGCCCAGCGACTCGAAGCGCAGCTTGTCGCAGGCGTCGGAGGCGTTGGAGACCAGCTCGCGCAGGAAGATCTCCTTGTGCGAGTACAGCGAGTGGGTCACCAGGTGCAGCACCTGGGCTACTTCGGCTTCGAACTTGCGGGTCTCGGCGGCGGATGCGGTGGTTTCAGTGGTCTCGGTGGTCATCGGGAAGTCCCTGGCGAACGAAGGTTGCAGCCTCCCGATGTGCGAGCTCGGGGGCGGTTTTCAAGGTAGGCGTGCCGTCGAAGGGCTGGTGCGGTCTTCGTCGCCGGGGGCGGAGGGGATGGCTACTCCGGAGTTCGTCCCCAGGCGGCGTGGATGGCGGTCAGGCGCTCCGGCGCGCGGCCTGCCGACCTCCATGACCCCCGGGTCCCGTCCACCCGGCCGGGACCTCCTCCCTCACTTCCGGTCGGCAGCCACGCGCCGGGGCGCTCCAGGCATGGCTGCCGTAGCCCGGGCAAGCGCAGCGCACCCGGGGGCCTGTTCCGGGGAACGATCCCGGAGGCAGCCTTCAGCCGTAGCCCGGGTAAGCACAGCGCACCCGGGGTCACGCACCAGGCACGACCGTGCAACGGTGCCAAGACGCCGCCCGCACGTTGCCCCGGATGCGGCCTCCGGCCTTATCCGGGCTACGCGGGCCTACGCGATTGCAACGCTTTTGGCTTCTCCGGAAGGCTCGCGTCAACGGTCGAGTGCCGGGATGCGATGCCTGTTGCCCGGAAGTAAAGGAGGAGGCTCCGGCGTCCCGAGGCCGGAGCCGGGGGACATGGAGGGCAGCAGGTATCGCATCCCGGCGCCCAGCCACGTATCAGCAGAAAGTAGCCCGGGTAAGCAGCGCACCCGGGCCGTGCCAACCATGGGGAG
>JBQGEI010000179.1:0-5440 GCA_052039535.1 Pseudoxanthomonas sp. | reverse complement strand
CCGGCGCGCGAACCCTGCGGCGTCGGGCAAGGGGTGGCGGCCCTGGCCGGTCACCGCGTGGTCGGACAGGTCGCCATCCAGGTCGACGTGCAGCGCTCCTGGAAGATGCGAGGCGGCATGGGCCGCGGCCCCGGCCCCGGGCTCGGTGAGCACTGCGCGGGCGTCCAGCAGGCGCAGCCCGGGGTCGTGGAGATGGGGGGCCAGCGTGGCCGCGTCCACCAGGGTGGTCCAGTCCATCGCGCTCACGTGCCCTCCTCCAGTCTGCGCCTGAGGTTGTACAGGATCGCCGCGGTCGCGCCCCAGATGCGCTGCCCCGGCCAGTCGTATTCCAGCACGGTACGCGGCCGCCCGCGGTACTCCATCTCGATCCGGCGCAGGCGCTCGGGCGCCATCAGATAGTCCAGCGGCACCTCGAACACCTGGGCGACCTCGCCCGGCTCGGGCCGGGCCTGGAATCCGGGATCCAGCGCCGCGACCACCGGCGTGACCCGGAACCCGCTGATCGTCAGCAGCGGGTCCAGGTAGCCCAGTGGCGCGACCTGGCGGGAGTGCAGCGCGATCTCCTCGCGGCTCTCGCGCAGGGCCGCGCCCAGCGCCCCACGGTCGGCCGCCTCGACCCGCCCGCCCGGGAAGCTGACCTGGCCGCCGTGGTGGCGCAGCCCGTCCGTGCGCAGGGTCAGCAGCACGCGGGTGCCCTCCTCGCGCGGGACCAGCCCGACCAGGACCGCCGCCTCGGCCGGCGGCTGTGGCGGCATCAGGTCCGCCAGCTCGCCACGGTTCCAGCCCGGCTCGCCCGGCGGATGCCGCAGCGGATGCAGCACGCCGCGCAGCGCCGCGCCTTCGCGAAGCTGCCCCAGGAACGCCTGGCGCCGACCTTGCCGCTGCTGCAACACATCCTCCATCAGGGCACGCCGCTGCTCCTCGCCCATGCGCGACCAGGCGCCGATCTCCTCGCCCGTGCGCAGGCAACCTTCGCACAGGCCGTCGCTGTCCAGGCGGCACAATCCGATGCAGGGGCTGGTGGCGGGGGAAACGGGATTCACGCCGAGGGAACCGGGTGCGATGCGACGGGAGGCCTGAAACGACTGCGCCGGCACGAAGCCGGCGCAGCACCAAACACGACGGTAACGGCCGCGGTTACTTGATCGCCACCAGCTTGATCTCGAACACCACCGCCACGTTGGGCGGGAAACCGGTGCGCGGATCGGCGCCGTAGGCCTTGTCCGGCGGCAGCGCCACTTCCCACTTGGAACCGGCGGGCATCTGCAGCAGGACCTCGCGCATGGCGGCCATCTCCACTTCGCTGACCTTGATGCTGGGGATCTGCTGGGCCGGACGCGCCTGCTCCGGGCGCTGGCCGAACGGATACGGGCCGGCCACTTCCAGCTGCACGCTGCTGGCCTGGGTCGGCTTGGCGCCCTTGCCGGTCTCCAGCACGCGGTACTGGACGCCGCTGGGCAGGGTCTGCACGCCGGCCTTGGCCTTGTTCTGGGCCAGGAACTGGTCCGAGCGGGTCTTGTTCTCGCCGGCGACCTTGTCGTACTGGGCCTTGGCTTCCTGGGCGCGGGCCTGCTCGCGCTTCTGGAAGGCTTCCAGCGCGGGGCGCAGCTGGTCCGGGCTGATGGCCGGATCCTTCTTGGCCAGGGCGTCCTGGATGCCCTTGACCACCGAGTTCACATCGAGCTGCTCGCCACGGCCCTGCAGCTCGGCGAGGTTGTTGCCGTAGTCGTAGCCGAAGTAGTAGCTCAGCTTGCCCTTCTCGGACGTGGTGTCCTGGGCGAAGGCACTGCCGGCCACGACCAGGGCGGCGAGGGCGACGGCGATCGGACGCAACTTCATCAAGTTCTTCTCCGGAAGGGGGATGCCGGGGGGCCCCGGGTCTAGCGACGCGCTAGGATAGCCGCCGCCTGTTCGGCCCGCCAGAGTGCGGGGACAGGCCTCTGACCGCGGTACCGGGCACAAGTTCCGCGGCGTTCTTCACATTCCCGAACCGTACCGTAGCAGGAGTCCCATGGCGCCCAGTCCCGTCACCGCCCACGACGCCGAGGGCGTCCGCACCCTCACCGTGGACCGCCCGGAGCGCCTCAACGCGCTGGACCGCCACACCCTGCAGGCGCTGGATGACGCCTTCGCCGCCGCCGCGGCCGATGCCCAGGTTCGGGTCGTGGTGCTCACAGGCGCCGGCCCCAAGGCGTTCGTCGCCGGCGCCGACATCGCCGAGATGAACCAGCTCGGCCCGATCCAGGCGCGCGAGTTCTCGCTGCTGGGCCAGCGGCTCATGCGCCGGATCGAGCGCATGTCCAAGCCGGTGGTCGCGGCCGTGAACGGTTACGCACTGGGCGGGGGGCTGGAGCTGGCGATGTGCTGCCACCTGCGGATCGCCGCCGACAGCGCGCGCCTGGGCCAGCCGGAGATCAGCCTGGGCCTGTTGCCGGGCTTCGGCGGCACCCAGCGCCTGCTGCGCCTGTGCGGCCGCGCCGCCGCCCTGGAGCTGTGCCTGCTGGGGGCGCCGGTGGACGCCGCGCGTGCGCAGCAGCTGGGCCTGGTGAACCGGGTGGTGCCGGCGGCGGAGCTGGAGGCCGAAGTCCGCGCGCTTGCCGCCCGCCTGGCCGCGGCCGCGCCACTGGCGCTGCGCGCCATCCTCGACGCGGTAATCGTCGGTGGCGAGTGCGCGATCGAGGAAGGCCTGCAGTTCGAGACGGCGCAGTTCGCCCTGCTGTTCGCCACCGAGGACATGCGCGAGGGCACCGGCGCCTTCCTCGAAAAGCGTACCCCGCAGTTCCGCAACCGCTGAATCGCCATGGCTTCCCTGCCCGACCCCGGCCTCGCCGCCCAGCGCACCCGGTTGCTGGCACTGCTGGCGCAAGGTGACCTGGACGCGGCGCTGCTGGCCGGGCTGATGGAATTCCCGGCCTTGCCAGGCCGTGATGGCGACGCCCCCCGGGTCGCGGCCCAGGCGCGGTTGCGCACCGCGTGGGAGGCGCGCGCGCGCCACCAGGCGCGGGCGCAGCGGCTGGCCCGGATCGCGGCCGTGCGCGAGGCGCGCCCCCCCCCCACCACCGTGCCTGCCACGCCCGCCACCGCCCCGGGTGCCGCTCCGGGGCCCGCCCTGCCGCCCGCCGCCGCCGCGGCCCTCGCACGGGCCCGTGCGCGTGCCGCCGGACGCAGCGCATGACCGCGCCACCGCGCAGGTCGGCCAGGCCCATGCGGCCCCGCACGCCCGGAGCCGTGCCGGCCGCTGCCGCCCCGGTGCCCGCCACCAGTGCGCCCGCCACGAACACGCCGGCCAGGCCGCGCGCCCGTGCACGCGCCAGGCGCCTGGCGAAGGCGGAGGTGCATGAGCTGTTCTCGCGCCTGCGCGAGCTCAATCCGCACCCCACCACCGAACTTGAATACAGCAGCGCGTTCGAGCTGCTGGTGGCGGTGATCCTCTCCGCGCAGGCCACCGACGTGGGGGTGAACAAGGCCACACGCCGGCTGTACCCGGTGGCCAATACGCCGCAGGCGATCCTGGAGCTGGGCGAAGAGGGCCTGAAGCGGTACATCTCCACCATCGGCCTGTTCAACGCCAAGGCCAAGAACGTGATCGCCACCTGCGCGATCCTGGTGGAGCGGCATGGCGGCGAGGTGCCGCGCACGCGCGAGGCGCTGGAAGCACTGCCCGGCGTCGGCCGCAAGACGGCAAACGTGGTGCTCAACACCGCTTTTGGCGAGCCGGCCATGGCGGTGGACACGCACATCTTCCGCGTGTCCAACCGGACCGGCCTGGCACCGGGCAAGGACGTGCGCGCGGTCGAGGATGCGCTGCTGCGCACCGTGCCGGGCGAGTTCCTGCAGGACGCGCACCACTGGCTGATCCTCCACGGGCGCTACGTGTGCAAGGCGCGCCGGCCGGACTGCCCGCAATGCGTGATCCGCGACCTGTGCCGCTTCCCGGACAAGACGCCCGGCTGAGCCCGCGCGCCACGAACGCAAAGAGCCCCGCACGGGCGGGGCTCCCTGGTTTTGCCGCTGCAGCCGCCGGTTACCAGCTGAACTGCGTGCGCACCGCGTACTGTCCGGTCTCGTCGCCGGTGAGGTCGTTGTCGCCGCGGGTGTAGTTCAACATGAAGCGCAGGTTGGGATTGACGTAGTAGTTCAGGCCCAGGATGGTGCTGCTGGCCTGGCGGTCGGCCAGGTCCTTGTTCTCGATGGTGTCGTAGCGGGCGGTCAGCTCCCACAGGCCGCGGTCGACCTTGGGCGAGCCGAACACGCCGGTGGCGGACTTGTAGACCTTATGGCCGCCGTTTAGCAGCCAGCTGCCCTGCAGGTACCAGGTGGTGACGTCCTGGTCCGGGCCCAGCGGCTGGCCGAAGCTGGCATTGACGTACTCGCCCTGGAAAAACAGCGGACCGAACGCGCCGGCCGCCTCCAGACCGTACGCGGTCACGGTGTCGCGGCTGGCGCCGGTGGTCGTGGCGATGGCCAGGGACGGGCCGCGGCGGCCGGCGTAGTTGGCGGTCGCGACCAGGTCGGCCGAGCCCTGGTTGTTGTTCTCCTGGCTGGCCCAGCCACCGAAGTGCAGCGTGGAGGTCTCGGTGTTGATCGGCGCGAAGGTGACGCGGCCGGCCGCGCCCATGCCTTCGTTGCGGGTGCCGGAGGCGCCGCGCAGGTTGAACACGGTGAAGCCGGCGGTGTAGCTGTCGCCGGCGCGCTGGTAGCCCACGCCCTGCTGGAACTGGCGGCCGCTGAACAGCCCGGTGGCCGAGGCGAAGGGACGCTCCATCATCAGCAGTTCGTTGGAGCTGGTCAGCTCCTCCATCGACCGGTACGGCTTGAAGTGGCCGATGGTCACCTTGCCGCCGGCCAGCGACGTGGCGATGTAGGCGTCGCGCAGCCCGTCCAGGTTGCTGCCGGCGGAGAAATCCTGCTCCAGCTTGTAGTCCCACCCCAGCGCCTTGCCGGCCAGGGTCAGGCGCGCGCGCCGGAACTCGCTGGTGCCGGTGGTGGCGGCCAGGTCGCGGTCGAAGGCGTAGGCGTCGAAGTGGATGCGCCCGCCCAGCGAGGCTTCGAACTTCTTGTCCGCCGAGGTGACCTTCAGACCGCCCTTGGTCTCCACCTTGGGTGCGGTGGCGACCATCGCCTCCAGGTTCTGCTGGGTGTTGACGTTGATGTCCGACTGGGCGTCGGTGCGGGTTTCCAGCTCGGCGACCTTGGCCTGCAGCGCGGCCAGCTGCGCCTTCAGTTCGGCCAGTTCGGCCGATTCGGCGGCGGCGCCGAAGGAAGCGGTGCCGAGGACGGCGGCCAGCGCGAACGCAAGGGGAGAATGACGCATGGAAGGCTCTCTTTGAGGAGTGGATCGGGTCCGGCCGTCGGCCTGGATCCCGTGGACGCGGCGCAGCTTGCAAGCGCCGCCTGACAACCATGCGACGCGCCGATGACAACTGCATGACGCCTGGCG
>JBQGEI010000178.1:0-1773 GCA_052039535.1 Pseudoxanthomonas sp. | reverse complement strand
GTCGCCGAGGATCTTGCGCGTCTCCCAGACCAGCTTCATCTCCTCCTTGGTGAAGCCGTTGTCCAGGAAGTCGTCGATGTGCGGGATCAGGTTGAACGCGATCTGCACCGGGAAGCGCTGCGGGTCGGCGTCCTGGAAGTTGAGCAGCGCACCGGTCTGGCGGCCCAGTTCCTCCAGCGCCGAGCGGCCGGCACCGGAGACCGACTGGTAGGTGGCCACGTTGATCCGCTCGATGCCGTACTCACGATGCAGCGGCGCCAGCGCCACCAGCATCTGCATGGTCGAGCAGTTCGGGTTGGCGATGATGCCGCGCGGGCGCTGCTTCGCCGCGTCCGGGTTGACCTCGCTGACCACCAGCGGCACGTCGTCGTCGTAGCGGAAGGCCGAGGAGTTGTCGATCACCACCGCGCCGGCGGCGGCGAACTTCGGCGCGTACTCCTTCGACACGCCGCCACCGGCGGAGAACAGGGCGATGTCCACGCCGGTGGGATCGAAGGTGGCCAGGTCGCGCACCTGGACCTGGCGACCGGCGAAGGTGATGTCGCCGCCGGCGGAGCGCTCGGAGGCCAGCGGGATCAGCTCGCCGACCGGGAACTTCCGCTCGGCCAGGATGTTCAGCATGGTCTCGCCCACGGCGCCGGTGGCGCCAACGACCGCGACGGTGAAACGACGATCTGGATTGCTCATGGTGGTGTCCGTGATTCGCTGATGGGGTGATTCGGGATGGGGGTTCGGTGGGTACGCGCGGGGCGCGCGGGCCGGTCTCGGGGAACCTCCTTCCGGGTGCGGCGCCTTGGGTCGCGGCGCGGGCGGAGGTCCCCTATCGTTTGCCGGCGTCGCCTTTGCCTGCGCCGGCGGCCGCGGCAATGCCGCCCGCGGTGCCGGTGGTTTTCTTCGCGGTGACCGGCGTGGCCGGGTGGCCGGCGTGCGGCCCCAGGTCCAGTGCAGCGAGCAGGTTGTCCACGGCCAGCTGCACCATCGCCCGGCGGGTCGCCAGCGAGGCGCTGCCGATGTGCGGGGTCAGCACCACGTTGCGCAGCGCCAGCAGCTCCGGACGCACCACCGGCTCGCCCTCGTACACGTCCAGGCCGGCGGCGGCCAGGCGGCCGTGGGCGAGCGCTTCGGCCAGGGCGAGCTCGTCGACGATGCCGCCGCGGGCGATGTTCACCAGCGTGGCCGTGGGCTTCATCTTCGCCAGCGCGGCCGCGTCGACCAGGTGGTGCGCCTGCGGCGAGTACGGCAGCACCAGCATCAGGTGGTCGGACTGGGCCAGCAGCGTATCCAGGTCCACGTACTGCGCGCCGACGCCTGCCTCGGTCTCCTGCGGCAGGCGCGACCGGTTGTGGTACAGCACCTTCATGCCGAAGCCATGGTGGCCGCGCCGGGCGATGGCCTGGCCGATGCGGCCCATGCCCAGGATGCCCAGGGTGCTGCCGTGGATGTCGGCGCCGAGCAGGGTCGAGAACGACCACTGGTTCCAGTGGCCATCGCGCAGCCAGCGTTCGGATTCGGACAGCCGCCGCGCCGCCGCCATCAGCAGGGCGAAGCCCAGGTCGGCGGTGGTCTCGGTGAGCACGTCGGGGGTGTTGGTGGCGATGATCCCCGCCGCGTCCAGCGCCGCGACGTCGAGGTTGTTGTAGCCCACGCCGAGGTTGGCCACGGCGCGCAGGCGCGTGGCCCCGGCGACCTGGGCGGCGCCGACCCCGGCTTCCAGGGTCACCACGGCGCCGTCCACGCCGCGCCGGGCGGCGGCGACGTCCTGTGGCGGGTGGG